>JBILTL010000002.1:0-62745 GCA_044371535.1 Flavobacteriales bacterium
ATTGAAAACGTTTCATACATCGAGTATACCAGTGCATCTGGTTTGTTTTTAGCTTTTGTGGTTTATGACTTGCTCGATAATCAAACATCAGATAAACCTCCGGTTGTGTTGTATTTTATGGTGGTCTTTTGTCTTGCGTTGCTATTTCTTGCGAGTGTGAATGTTGTTTCATTAATCTCTGGATTGGCTGTGCTTGCTGCCGCCTTCATTGTCGTCCATTCGAAAAAAGAAATAGTGCCACTCGTATGGTTATTGTTAATTTTAATATTCAAACTAATCTCGAACAATTATGTCATTTGATCCGATTCAACGAATGCAAGGATTGAAGAACCCAGATCGTTTTCAATTCGAACGTGTGAAGTGTTATTCATGCGGATCTGAAGACTGCAGCGAATTTCTCATTGGTGAAGATGACCTCACCGGAAAGGAAGGACTTTTCTTGTATGTGAAATGCACCTCATGTGATTTAGTCTATCAAAACCCAAGGTTGAATATTGAAGGAATAAAAGAGTTTTACGATTCAGAGTACATCGCCCATCGCAAGAAAAAAAACTGGGGTGTATTAACTCCGCTCTTCGAGTGGACCATGAACAAACACGATCGAGAAAAGGATAAATTGGTAAGAAAGTTTGTTAAGGTTAATGAAACGACAGAATTGCTCGATGTCGGTTGCGCCGTGGGAACGTTCTTGCTGCACATGAACAAAAAACATGGATGTAAAATTCATGGAGTCGATTTCAAAGATGGATTGAGCTACCCAGATTTCGATAAGATAAATTTTTATGAAGGTTTGTTTTACGAGCAGCCTATTCCAGAGAAATCCAAAGACATTGTAACCATGTGGCATTTTTTCGAGCACGATTATGATCCGATTCGTTCGTTGGAAATGGCGAAGAAAGTTTTGAAGGACGATGGGAAGTTAATCATTGAAGTTCCGAGATTAGATTCGCTTACGTTCAGATTGTATGGAAAGAAATGGCCGGGAGTTCAAGCTCCTCAGCACACCGTTTTGTTTACGAAAAAGAATTTTATTGAAATGCTTGAAGCAAATGGGTTTAAAGTAGAGACCTACATGCCTTATGGTGCGTTCCCTGCGTATTTCTATATTTTCACAGGAGCGTATTTCAAGATACTTGGCAAAGGATTGAATCTCGATAAAATAATTTTCCCTTATTTCCTTGGACAACTTTTGCTTACTCCCGTTTTGCTTTTGAGTAAAATGCTAAATCTTTCTATGCAGACTGTTGTTTGCACAAAGAAAAACTAATTCAGATTGAAATGAAAATCTCTGATTACAAAGCAAACAACGGAAGAGCATTCGTCTTTCTGATTTCTCCAGCGCTGCTATTGGGAAGTGGCCTGTGGTTGTGCTTTTCTTTTTCAGGATTGTTTTACGGCTTGGGGATTTTGGTTTTGTCGTTTTTTCTGACGCAGACGTTCGTGCTCTTGCATGAATGCGGTCATCAGAATTTTTTCGCCAATGATCGCTTGAATTCTTTGTTTGGAAATGTGTTTGGATTGTTTTCTTTCATTCCGTTTCATTCATGGAAGCACATGCACAATTTACATCACAGGTGGACAGGATGGCGCGATAAGGATCCAACGACAGAGAAAACTGTTGAGCCGAGTAAGAGCCCCGTCATGCGCGTTGTGGCCAACGTGAGTTGGTTCCTCTTCATTCCGATTTTCTATTTGTTCTACATGTTCAGTAATTATTGGAATTTAGGAAAGATGCGCCGATTCTTGAACGATCATCAATATCGTTTGGCCGTTCTTTCAGTTATAGTTTATGCCGTTTTTTATGGAGTGGTATTTTGTTTTTTCTGGAAGGAAGTCAAGCATTTTTTTCTGCCTGCATTTTTGTTGAGTTTAGTTTGGAAGGAATTAATCATACTAACACAACACACCCACATTGAAATTCCGATTTCGAATGGGGAAGAGGTTAAGCCCATTTCCTACAAAGATCAAGTTCAGTACACACGAAGCTTTTACACATGGCCTTTCGTTTCTAAATATTTCCTTTTCAATTTCAATTTACACGAAGCTCATCATGTCTATCCCGGTATGCCTGCCTATTGGCTTGATCAAATAGATTTGAATGTGCCAAAGGAACCAAGTTATAGCGAATGGTTCAATCAGGCCAAGGCGATGAGCGGCGTTGATTTTGTTTTCAGAACATCTAAACACACGAACAAGAAATTTTAACATGTCATATCCATACGAGAAATCATTAAAAGCGCTTTGGAGAATTAATTCAACACAAGAAATTAATTCACTTTTGGAGAAGTTAAAATCGCGTCCTTTTGAAAGTGAAGATCACGAGCAAATGCCCTTGCGGGAGATGTTCAGTGCAGAGTTTCAGCAGGAACGTTTAGATTTTTTGAAACGTTCAACAGGTGTTGAGTTGCCGGTATTAAGTGGAAAGAACAAGTTCGAAGACCTTTCAAAGCTTGAGGGAAATATTGAGAATTATATTGGAATGAGTCAAGTGCCTACCGGAGTAATTGGTCCCGTGCGTGTTGTAGGAACTTCAGCACACGGCGATTTCTTCGTGCCTTTAGCTACAAGCGAAGGTGCGCTTATAGCGAGCTATCAACGCGGGGCGAAGGCGACATTTATGGCTGGAGGAATTCGTTCGGTATGTCTAACGGAGAATGTTTATCGCGCACCGCTTTTTCGATTCAATGATTTGGCCGATTTGGGAACCTTTGTTGTTTGGGCTTTGGCACAAGAAGCGAAAATGCATGAGATTGTTGCTGCTACCAGTCGCTTCGCGAAGCTCGAAGATATTTCAACAAACATTGAAGGCAATCAGTTGATCATTACGTTCGGTTATTTTACAGGTGACGCTAGTGGGCAGAATATGGTCACTATTTGCACAGATGCTATTTGTAAATGGATCATTGAAAACGCTCCTATTAAGCCAAAGACTTGGTACATCGAAGGAAATTTTTCTGGAGACAAAAAAGCAACGGCCATGTCGTTCATGCATGTGCGAGGTAAAAAAGTTACTGCTGAAATAGACTTGAGTTACGATATCGTAAATCAAGTTTTGAAATCAACTCCTGCTAAGATGGCTGAATACTGGCAAGCCTCAACCGTAGGAACCATTCAGACGGGAAGCATTGGAGCGCAAGGCCATTATGCAAATGGATTGGCGGCTTTGTTTATCGCCACAGGTCAAGATGCCGCATGTGTAAGTGAAGCCTCAGTTGGAATTACACGCATGGAAGTCACAGCAGACGGGGGATTGTACGCCGCAGTTACCTTACCCAATTTAATTGTCGGGACAGTTGGTGGCGGAACGGGATTGCCAACACAACGCGAGTGCTTAGAGTTGATGGACTGTTATGGAAGCGGCAAGGCAAGGAAGTTTGCAGAGATTTGCGCAGCAGTGGTTTTATCAGGTGAGTTAAGTATTGCAGCAGCTTTATCGGTAGGACATTTTACAAGTGCCCATCAAAAATTAGGAAGAAAAAAATAGAATGAAGGTTTTTCTGACATATCATTTTTTTCAAGTTGCAGTTATTCTGTTGTCGTACTATCTCATTACAGGAATAGGGTTTTATTTCATTTCGAAAAAGAAAGATGAGGTTGCGCGAAAGCGTTTGTGGTTGAAGTATTTTGTTTACCTCGCATTAGTGAGTGTGTTGGTTGTCTGCATGAAGGTCGCAGTAGATATTGCTTTTGCTTTGATAGGTCTCATTGCTTTGATTGGAGCGTACGAAGTAGTTGCCAGTTGGAAGGAAATTGTTTCAGGTCGAGTGAAGATAGTTTCTGCTTTTGTATATGCGTTGGTACTGTTTGGTGTTTCTCTATCTTATGAAATTAGAGATTCACTTTTACCAGTGTTCTTTTTAATCGTTGTGTTTGATGGTTTCTCGCAAACCGTTGGGGAGTTAGTCAAAGGCAAGGCTCTTGCTCCACGCATGAGTCCAAATAAAACACGAAGTGGCTTCATCGGTGGCGCGCTCGTAATGGGTTTCACAACGTGGTGGATTTTAGAAGGAGAACATTTGTTTTTAATTGGAATGGCCATGGCGGTTGTTGGACTATACGGAGACTTACTTGCCAGTTGGTTGAAGCGATTTTCTGGAAAGAAAGATTTTAGTGAAATCATTCCGGGGCATGGTGGCGTTCTTGATCGCTTCGATAGCTTTCTTGCGGTTTGGTCGGTCTTATCTTTTGTTGCATACTTTTTTCATTTTTGAATATGGAAGCCTTGTACACTTTTTTAGGGAGAGATTTAACAAATACGATTTTACTTTCTACTTCTTTTTTAGTCTTGTTTGCATGTGGTGAAGTGCTTTATCACGTTTTCAAGGTGAAAGCCGAACTCACCCGTAAATGGTCGCACGTCGGAACAGGATTTCTGACGATGTTGTTTCCAGTCATGCTCAGCAATCATTGGTGGGTGCTGGTACTCTGCGCAACCTTCGCAATCTTACTTTCAACAAGTATTAAATTCAATTTTTTAAAGTCGATTAATGCTGTGGACCGCGACACTGTTGGAAGCTTGTGTTATCCGCTGGCGGTTTACACATCTTTTTTAGCGAGTGTTTGGAAGGGGAATGCTATGTTTTTTTATCTGCCTATTTTGATCATGGCGTTAGCCGATCCTGCAGCGGCCCTTGTTGGTAAGCGTTGGCCGTGGAAGCCTTATGCCGTTGGAAAACAAAAAAAGAGTGTGGCCGGTTCTTTAGCATTTTTTGCTGTGAGTACAGTTTTGTCGATTTATTTTTCAGGTGGAAATCTGACCGTAGAGCATATATGGTTGATACTTATCGTAGCTGTTTCGAGTACCCTGGCTGAAGCCTTTTCAGCAAAGGGATATGACAATGTCACGATACCGTGGACAGTCATTGCAGTGTGTACAATGTTTATTTAGATTCATATTGGAATGAAGAATATTTGGGTGGTTTTGTTTTTGATTTTTAGTTCTGTTGCATGGGCGCAACCTTCGCCGGCTTATACCTACCCGAATGATCCTTCGGTTCGTGAGAACCTTGAGCATTGGCGCGATTTGAAATTTGGAATTATTATTCACTGGGGAATTTATGCGGTTCCTGGAATAGTAGAGTCTTGGTCTATCTGCAACGAAGATTGGGTGGGAAGAGATACGGCTTTGAATTACGAAGACTACAAGAAATGGTATTTCGGTTTGTCGAAGGAATTCAACCCGACGCAATTCAATCCCGAAGCGTGGGCTTCTGCGGCGAAGAATGCTGGCATGAAATATTTGGTTTTTACTACGAAGCACCACGATGGGTTTTGCATGTTCGACAGTAAGTATTCCGATTTTAAAATCACGAATGGTCCTTTCAAATCAAATCTGAAATCGAATGTGACGAAAGAAGTTTTCAATGCATTTCGAAAGGAAGATTTTTTCATCGGTGCATATTTCTCGAAACCCGATTGGCATTCCGATTATTATTGGTGGCATGCTTTCGCAACGGGAGAGCGCAATAATAATTACGACATTCGGAAATTCCCAGAACAATGGAAACGTTTTCAGAACTATACCGCGAATCAGATTTCAGAATTAACTTCTGAATACGGTAAAGTTGATATGCTATGGCTCGATGGCGGATGGGTGCGTCCGTTAGAAACCGTTAACGATGAAGTCCTCTCGTGGCAATGTCCGATCCCGGCGTGGAGTCAAGATGTGAATGTTCCGCGTTTAGCTGAAATAGCTCGAAAGAACAATCCAGGAACATTAGTCGTAGATAGAACTGTTCATGGAGAATATGAAAACTACAGAACGCCCGAACAGCGCATTCCTGAAGGAAGATTGGATTATCCTTGGGAGACATGTATGACGCTAGGAAATGCTTGGGGCTTTGTGCCCAATGACAAGTATAAATCTTCACGCGAAGTGATTCATAAATTGGTTGAAGTAATTGCCAAAGGTGGAAATTTATTGTTGGGTGTTGGTCCAACAGCAACTGGCGTTTTTCCAGAAGAAGTGAATCTTCGACTGAAGGAAATTGGGAATTGGACAAGCAGAAATTCTGAGGCCATCTACAATACCCGCAGTGTCTCTGAATTTAAATGGGGAAATGTTTATTTCACGGAGGGAAAGAACGGAGAAAAGTATGCCTATGTATTGTTGAAAGAAGGCGAGAGTCTAGGCAAAGAATTGGTTTTGCCCTGGTCCGTATTTTCTTCGGATTCACACATAGAAGAATTGAGCACCCACCAAAAAATGAAAATTGTAAAACAATATGGAAGGGTAATCCTAAAACCGAGTGCGGGATTAAGAGAACTATCGAAAACGCTTCCAGTGGTTGTGTTTAAATTGGACTAAGAGTTCTTTCAATTATTTCTTTGAACTGAATTGAAATCCCATTCTTTTTCCAGTAGCTAAACTTCCACTGTGATTAATGTCTTGCATTTCTTCAACTGTAATCTGATGAAGATTTTCATATGGAGGAATAAGCAAATCGAAGTTCAATGCGTAAAGGATAACTTGATCAACAAATTTTGCTTGGCTTGCTGTGTCGAAGTTTGAAGCAACGATGTCGTTGAACATAATTCCTAATTGCTTTTTTCCTTGAACCACGAAATGGTTTTCTTTGTTGATGAAAACACGTGCCAACAAATAACCTACGTCAGCTGTTCTGTCGTAACGAAAAGAGTCTGAAAGGAAGTTGTAAACGTTAATGGTTCCTACGTAACTGTTCGCCGGATTTTCTCTCAAATAACCGGTTTGCCAAAAACTACTTTCTTGTTCAAATTGAAAAACATTGGTATGCATTTGAAAAATTAGCAAGTCACCCGCTACTCGAACTTCACATTGAAAAGCACCTCTGTCGCGGTATTCAAATGTTACGCGAGAATCGGTGTTCCCAAATTGAACCGTTAATTCTTGAATGGTGTTTTTTAAGACTTCCTTCAACGAATTGAATTGGGCGATTGTGTTGTGAAAAACGTCTTGCTTGAGTACGCTTTTGTTTTTCAGTAAGGCAAGAATAAGGTCTTTTGTTTCCATATTAATAAGCTCTAGCAAATAATACTCGACGCTCGCTCGGTTTTCCTGTCACCATGCAAACGCCTGGCTCTGTTGGACCGTCAAAAGGTATACAACGTATGGTAGCTTTAGTTTCTTGTTTAATCAACTCTTCGGTCTCTGCTGTTCCGTCCCAATGCGCTAAGAAAAATCCAGTCTTTTCGTCGAGCAACTTTTTGAATGTCTCGTAATCGTCTACTTCAGTCATATGTCCATTTCTGAACTCCAATGCTTGATTGAACATGTTCGCTTGAATGTCTTCTAATAATTGTTCAATTGTGGCTTCAACACCTTCGAACGACACAGTTGATTTTTCAGAAGTGTCGCGACGTGCAATTTCAACGGTTCCGTTTTCTAGATCTTTTGGACCAAGGGCCAAACGAACAGGAACACCTTTCAATTCGTATTCAGCAAACTTCCAGCCGCTGCGCTTGCTGTCGTCGTCGTCGAACTTCGCCACAATACCTTTTGCTTTCAATGCTTTTACAAGAGGAAGAACTTTCTCGCGAATCACTTCAAGTTGCTCAAGCCCTTTGTAGATAGGGACAATTACCGCATGAATAGGAGCCAACTTCGGTGGAACACGAAGTCCCTTGTCGTCGCTGTGTGTCATGATTAACGCACCCATAAGACGCGTGCTCACTCCCCAAGAAGTTGCCCAAACATATTCAGTGTTTCCTTCTTTCGTAGCGAATTTTACATCGAAAGCCTTCGCGAAATTTTGTCCAAGGAAGTGTGAAGTTCCCGCTTGAAGTGCTTTACCATCTTGCATCAAAGCTTCAATACAAAGGGTGTCTAGCGCTCCGGCAAATCTCTCGCTCTCAGATTTTCTTCCTTTCACAACGGGCATAGCCATGAAGTTCTCTGCAAACTCTGCGTACACATCAAGCATGCGCTCTGTCTCTTCAATCGCTTCCTGCGCTGTTGAGTGAGCAGTGTGCCCTTCCTGCCATAAGAATTCAGCAGTTCTCAAAAACAGACGAGTTCTCATTTCCCAACGAACCACATTCGCCCATTGATTAATGAGCAAGGGAAGGTCGCGGTAGCTCTGAATCCAACCTTTGTATGTATTCCAGATAATGGTTTCACTTGTTGGGCGTATGATTAATTCTTCTTCGAGTTTAGCATCGGGGTCAACAACAACACCGCCGTCTTGCGACTTCAGTCGGTAGTGGGTGACAACGGCACATTCTTTCGCGAATCCTTCCACGTGGGCCGCTTCCTTACTCAAATAACTCTTTGGAATCAACAAAGGGAAATAAGCATTCTGATGGCCGGTTTCCTTGAAGCGAGTGTCCAATTGATCTTTCATCTTTTCCCAAATGGCGTAGCCATAAGGTTTAATAACCATGCAACCTTTCACCTCGCTGTGCTGCGCCAAATCGGCTTGCATCACAAGTTCATTATACCATTTGGAGTAATCTTCTTTTCTTGTCGGAATTTTCTCGGCCATTTTTTTTCTTTTTTCGAAGTTGCAAATGTAAAACCTTATTACCTTTAAACTATCAAATCCATACGATTATGAAAGTGCTACGCAGAAATTTTTTCTTCTTCACGACAGTTCTTGCTTTGAGTTCTTGTGCGAGTTTTGAAAATCTGACAGACGATCGTACGCGAGCAGAAGATGACGAGATGTATTGGAACGGAAAGGAATTGTTTTATGACAATTCGATCCTTGCTAATGCAGGTGGGGCAGGAGATGATTACTACGATCCGAATTCAGCGAATCGAGCGAACTCGTTGAACGGAGGAACCAATCCTCGTGCAATGTTTAATCCTATTAGCGGGTGGCAATTAAGTTACGGTTTGAATGCGTTTTCGAATTACAACAACGGGTTTGGAATGGGATTCGGTTCGTACAGTCCATACAACTCAATGGGTGGATTTGGCGGTTACGGAAATTATGGATACAATCCATATGGTTATAATTCTTACGGTTACAATCCATATAGTTCTTTCAACCCTTACGGCGGCGGATTTGGTTATAACCCTTATGGTTACGGTCTAGGCGGACTTGGTTGGGGAGGTTATGGATACGGAAACGGCTGGTACGGAAACGGAAATGGGTGGAATGGTAATGGCGGACTTTGGGGTGGTGGAGTTGGAAATGGGGAAACAGCAAACGTCACGCATCATCATCGTAGACCAACCAGTGTAGGGTCTGGTAATTCTTCGTCTTATAATAGAGGAGTATTGCAAAAGAGTTTGGTGCAGCCTATTGCTGAGACACCGAGAACTCCTTTGCCTGTTGCTCCTTCTCGGGCGGACAATTATAACTATTCTAATCCGACTTATTCAAGACCTGCTACAACGAACACTCAAGCAAGTCCATCTTATTCGAGTCCTTCTCGTTCAACACCAGCGTATACGCCACCGTCCAATTCAGGACCATCGAGACCTGCGTCGCCAGCGAATACGAGTCCTGCTCGACCTGCGCCTTCGCACAGTTCTCCAAGTCACAGCACTCCAGCGCCTTCACCATCTCGCTCAACCCCTTCGCATTCGACACCTTCACACAGTTCTCCTTCTCCTTCTCGTTCGACGCCCATTAGGACGAGCCCTGCTCCGAGCTCTCCATCAAGGACAACTTCACCAGGTAAGAGACCTTGATGCGAAGCAAGATGTTACATCAGTTGTTAAACAAGGTCCTTCGCAAGGGGAGAGTTGTCCCGCTATTCTTTGTTTTGATGTTTAGTGTGCAGTTCGTCTTCGCGCAAAATGAAGATGATGCGCTTCGCTTTTCCAATACGTTCGGAGCATATTCAAACAGAGCGTTAGGAATGGGAGGAGCTTACACCGCTTTAGGTGCTGACTTTACCAATTTCTTTCAGAACCCAGCCGGTATTGCTGCTTACAAGAAACAAAATATGGAGATTGGCTTAAGCCTACTTTCTCGTTCTACGAATGTAGATTTTAACAATCGCGTGTCTTCTTCATCATCAACAGGATTGGGCTTAAACACGTTCGGATTTACCTCTACGTTTGGTACAGCAGGGAATGGTTGGGGACCTTGGATTTATGGTTTGGCTTACGGTAGGACGCAAACGTACAAACGTCAGTATAGCCTTGAATCTAGTGACAATCAATCGTCTCTTCTCGATGTATACACAAATCAGCTGAATGACTATAACCCGGCGAATTCAGATGTTACAGCTTCATTTCCGTTCGGTGCGGGGTTGTCTTGGGAGACCTACTTAATTAATCCGGGAACTGTTGATCCTTATGTGCATGTGAACATTGACAACAATACGTTTACAAGACGTCAGAACGTAGAAGAAAGAGGGTACGTTCGCGAAACTTGTTTTGGTGTTGCAAGGGCTTTTGAGAATAAATTATTTATCGGCGCGTCCTTCGCATTTCGAAAAGTTGTGTACGAAAAGAATTCAACATATTCTGAATCTTTTTCTTCGAATGGAACTGCTGTGAATTATTCATTAATTGAAGATAACAGCACGTCTGATGTAGTTACAAAAGGACCTTCTGTTCAAACGAAATTGGGTATTCAGTATGCCCCAATTCCATATCTCCGCTTAGGTGCTTTTTGGCATTCGTCATGCAAGCAATCGATAAGTGATAATTACATTGCGAAAATGGAAAGCACGATTGGCTCCACCCCATATAATTATTCTTCCGATAAGAATATCTTTGATTATGGTTTCCAGATGCCTGCTTCAGCAGGCGCAGGCGCAGCATTGATTTTAGGCAATTTCGGAATAGTTTCAGCTGATTACGAAACACGCGATTTTTCGAAAATGGTGATGTATGGAATAGCTGGGGGAACCTCTGAATTTGCATACGAAAATGCAGCTATTCAAGAAAATTACAAGCGTGTCCACAACGCGAAATTAGGAACAGAGTTTCGTCTTGGCGATGTTTATAGATTAAGAGCGGGTATTGGCTATCGCACTTCGGTTTATACTGAATTAGCAGGGAAGCCGAAAGAACCTTTGTTCAATTGGAATGTTGGCGGGGGATATAAAAAAGATGATTTCTATTGCGACGGAGCGTTAATGGTAACCAAGAATAGAGATGGCTATTTCTTATATGACCCATCTTTAATTTCTATGGCGAACATAGATAATTTGCTCGTGCAAATAAGTTTTTCAATTGGAACAAGATTCTAGTTTGAAAGTGCAGCAAGGGCTATACCCGTAGCAACAGAAACATTCAACGAATTTGTTTTTCCCTTCATAGGAATAGTGACTAGCTGATGGGCACGTTTCATCAATTGTGGATTAATTCCATCTTCTTCAGAACCCATAATAATGCACATGCCTAAGTTCTGATCTCTCGCGCTTTGAAATTCTTGAAGACTCACAGTCGCTTTTTCTGAAAGAACGACAGAGCCAATTCCAGATGCGTGTAAATAATCCAATGCGTCGAGCAGGTTTTTCACTTTGCAAATGTTTAAGTGCATAAGCGCTCCGGCTGAAGCTTTCAAAGCATCTTCATTAATTTGTGCAGCACCCACTTCAGGAACAATAATTCCCTTCACACCGAAACACTCCGCTGAACGGCAAATTGCACCAAAGTTGCGGACGTCAGTAACTCGATCTAGAATAAGAAACAAAGGTGGTTCGCCACTTTCAACTTCACTCATTACTACATTCTCGAAATCGGCAAAGGCAATAGGAGCAATGAATGCTAGCACGCCTTGATGATTGGAGCGCGTTATTTTATTCAGTTTAATTTCTGGAACTAACACGAAAGGAATTCGCTCTTTTTTCAAACGGTCTTTCAACTGACGCAATTTGTCACTGCGTAATTCTTTATTGAAAAGAACCTTGTCTATGTTTTTTCCAGCATCAAGAGCTTCTTCCAACGGATGGATGCCAATGATTAAATTCGTGTACGATTTTGAAGATGGTGTATTAGTTCTCACTTTGCAAAAGTAAGTCTTATTCGCGGAATACGCGACCTTGTCGCCAAGTGTTTACAGCCTGCTCCCAGCTGTTGCGATACAATGCATCGCGCTGTAAGATAAAAACGTTATCTGAAAGATTGTCTTTTTTGTATCGAAATAGGAAGGAGAAAGAGCCGGGAATAGTTTCATCTCCGTATATCCAACGCTCGCTGTATCCAACGTTTTCGACACGAGTCGGTTTTCCATAAATAATATAAATCATACCTCTATCTGTTCGCCAGCCTGGGACAGTAGTAGAAAAATAAGTGTTGCAGGTATTCACCCTTCGAAAGAAAATTGAAATCAATTCTTTGGCCTTTTCTTCAGAGCCTCCGCAGTCTTTCCAGAAGTTGCAAAAACCAGCATAAGGGTCTCGAACGTTATATATGTATTCAAATTCAGATTTTGAAGTAATATATCGCAAGGGAGCAATTAAATCTTTTAACGCTGTCGTGGTTGGAAATTCACCATTCGAATACAAGTAAAGCTGGGTAGAGTTCTTCGTGCGGAAGAGGTAAGATTTGTTTTCAGCAATGAAGTGATAGCGCGAACCGTCGAAGTTGAGGTTCGTTAAACTAAATGATGTAGAGTCCGGTATTACTGGAGAATTGTTTGAAAAGGCTGGAGGAGGAAGATTTGGAATTTCCGTTAAAGCGAAAATTTCAACCGGAGGATAATCGGAATTTTTAAATCGAGGGAAGTCGAGATGAACGGTATCTCCGGTTATTAAATACTGATCGTAGATCGGCGTTTCCGTTTGGTTCGCGGTAATGTGAATGTCGAATGTGCTGGGTTGTTCGTTTTTTAGGAAGCTAAATTTCTTTTCGTGTTGCGCTCTTCGGTTGATGTCTTTCAATGTTACAATCACCTCTGAATTTCCAAATGAAATAGGAAGTGCGATTTCTTCCCGCCAAACACCAGACTCTTGCATTTGAGGTGGAGTGAATTTATAACGAAGGGTATCTGCTGTGGCTTGTTGTTTCTTAATTGTAATTACAACTTCAAGTTGGGCTGTAAAATTCTCGTGGGTTGATTTTCGAGAATAAAGAAGTTGATCTGCATCGAATTCCAATAACACTATGGAAGTGTCGTTGCTGCTGTGAATAAGGTTTACAAGAGGGTGGAAATAAAACTCGTTTGAACCGAATTGATTTTCACGAAGTTTTTTTGGAGCTGAGCAAGAGAAATAAAATGGAATTATGAGAAATAAAGCTAATCGGAAAAAATTAGATTTGATCATCTGTTGATTCGTCTTCATCATTATCAATCGAAGGTAAGCGTTTTTCGAAATTACTTCCCGCTTTCGCTCCCATTATTTTCATTTTTTTAGCCTTTCCAAGCAGGTTTCCATTTCCTGTTTTTAGCTGACTCATGGCTGTGCCAAGTGTTTTTTGAGCCGTTAAAAGATTGGCTTCAAGCTTCTCGAGTGAAGAAACAAATCCTTCTAATTTGTCAATAAAAGTTCCCGCTTCTTTTGCAATGCTTTCGGCGTTTTTAGATCGTTTTTCCTGAGCCCAGATGCTTGCCACAGTTCTAAGTGTTGCAAGTAATGTAGTAGGTGAAACTAATATGATGTTTCGTTCCCAAGCAAAAGAAAACAGATTGTTATCCTCATTGAATGCTGCAATTAATGCGGGTTCTATAGGCATGAACAACAATACAAATTCAGGAGTTGTTAGTCTGTCGGCTGATTCATATTTCTTATCGCTTAACAATTTTATATGCGAGCGAACACTGTCGAGGTGCGCTCGCATAGCTGTCGTTTTGTCTTTATCTTCTTGGGCGTTAACGAAGTTGTTGTATGCCGTTAATGAGACCTTTGAATCAATAATGATGTGCTTGTTTTCAGGAAGGTTTACGATTACGTCAGGACGAATTATTTCATCACCGTCGTTCGTATCTGAATGTTGAACAATAAATTCTTTCCCTTTTTCAAGTCCGCTTTTTTCTAGCACGGATTCTAAAATCATCTCACCCCAATTTCCTTGAGCTTTATTGTCTCCCTTCAATGCACGAGTTAGGTTTTCAGCGTTGGTTCCAATGTTTGAACTGGCTTCGCGCAAATTCTTTATTTCATTTTCAAGGCGCGCTGAGCGGTCAACGTTTTCAAGTTCGGTCTTTTCCAGTTTCGATTTGAATTCATTGATTGTTGTTCTTAGCGGATTGAGGGTTACAGAGAGGTGCGACTCATTTGCTTCATTCATTTTTTTTACGCGCTCTTCGAAAATATCGTTGCTTAAACTTTTGAATTCAACTTTTAAGTTGGCCTTCAAGTCTTCCATTAAAAGTTTTTCAGAGTCGAGCGCTTTGTATGCTGCTTCTAATGATGCGGCAGTTGTTGCTTTTTCGTGTATCAGTGATTCAACACGAACTCTCATGTTGTTTAATTCAGCCTTTGCATTTTCAAGTTCCGATTTGAAAAACGAATTGTCGTTTTCGTTTGAAGATGCTTTGCGGTTGAACTGGTATAAACCAGCAACAATTGCCCCGCCGGAAATAGCGCCGATTAATAAAGAAAGAATATCCATGTTTCAAAATTACCCTGCGAGTGAAGGCTTTTTAGAATTGTGGAAAAGTATTTTTAGAATCGAGAAGAAAAGGTTATTCCGACCCTGCCGTTTTTAAACTGAAGTCCATTGTTTTCAATGTTTCCAACACCGTAAGTAATGGAAACAGAACCGTTCTCTTGTTGGAAGCGAAATCCAATTCCGGTATCGTAGTACGTTTTTATCGAAGGTGCTTGTATATATGCAATGTCACCGAAAAGGAAAGCTTGAATATCTGTTCCCAGCGCCATGCCAAAATCTCCGTTAAACATAACGTATTGAGAGGCGTAGATGCTTTCCTCTATGAAGGCACGGAGATTTTTAGTGCCGCCTAAACGCGTTATTTCGTTGTTGAATAGAGAATCGCTGAAGGTTGCGTTCAACTCTAAGTTGGTATTTGCAAAAAGTATATCATTCAGTTTGAATTTCTTCCAAAGCCTCCCTTTTAGAGCGTATAATTTTTTTTCGGAAGTGTTGTTTTCGTATTGAATGGCTCGGGTACCTGCTAGTCCTTCAACAAGAAAGTTAAAAGCATTCGGCTGATTGCTGAATTGGGCATACCGCAATGAATAGGATTTGTTCTGTGTGTTTCCGAAAGTTGACGAGTTTTGAAAATGAGTATTTGTCGATCTGTTTACAGCTGCAGAAAAACCATTTAAATCGCTCATCTTGGTGAGTATTCGAAACGAGAGATCCGTTGAAGAAAAGGTAGAGTCGCGAAGAAAAGATGCGAATTCAAATTGAAAACCTATCGGCAGTCCAGCAGTAAAAGGACTGCCCAGCTTGAACGCCAGGCTCTGACTATTGGGCTGGGGTCGTTTCCAATGAAATTCAATAGTCTCTGCCTGTTTGAGGGAATTGGAAAGTTCAAGGTCGATATTTCCGGTAAGAATAGATTGGGTGGAATTGGGTTTGGGTTGCAAGGCAACAAGTGCGGAAAGAACATTGTTTTTGTTTCGCTCAGTCTTGATTGACAAGCTATAGGATTCACTATGCATTCGCACCAAGACTTGTGAATTTGGTTTCAAAAATGAAATTTGATTCAGTGACTTACTTATACTCTGAACTTTCTGTGTGCTGTAGGGTTCCCCTATGGGAATATTAATGCAGCGTTGCAGCGTTTTTTTGTTGAAAAGCGCGTTGGATGTAATGAGTGTGTCGAGCAATAGCTGCCTGCCCAGTGATATGTTCCAAAAATATTCTGCGTTGGTCTCGCTCAGCAAAAGGGTGTCTAGTTCAATTTGAGCATAAGGATATCCCTTGTTATTCAACCAAAGCAATATCTCGTTCGGTTTTTTGTTTTTTGAAAAGGAAGCTGAGTATCCTTTGTAATAGTGCTCTTCTACTGGAGATTGACCACTTGCAAAGAACGAGCTCAGTACAAAAAGCATGAAGATTAATCTTACAGAGATATGTTGATAACTGCTTTTCAATACTGGGGCTAATTAACTGTAGTTTGAATTATTTTTGAAATTCAATTGAATACAATGAAAAAATCTGCAAGAGTTTTGTTTTTCGTTTTACTAGGTTTAGGAGTTTTTGGTCTGCAATCATGCAAAAAGCATGAGAAATGTGCAGCTTACGATCAAGTAAGTCCCCAGAAATAGTCTTATCTAAATTCAAACGTTATTGTTTGGATTACTTCTGCGCTTAAGCTTCTGCTTACAGGGCATGCGTGTGCATATCGCTGAATTTTTTCTTTAGCAATTTCTTCGTAACCTAAGTCAGGAAAGGTGAAATGAATCTTAATTTCTCCTATTCTTCTAGGTGTTTGATTCATGATTTTTTCGATTGACGCTTCAACACCTTCAAATCTCCAATTTCTCTCTTGTGCGGCAATGGCCATAGTCGTTAGAATGCATGTAGCAAGAGAGGTGCATAATAAGTCTGTCGGCGAAAATCGTTCTCCTTTTCCTTTATTATCCAAAGGGGCATCTGTTTCTAGAATGGTTCCGCTTTGATTGTGCACCACTTCGCATCTGAGGTTGCCAGCGTATTTCACAGACATTTTCGTCATATCAGTTTTTTTTTTTCAAAACTAACATAGAAGGAATGAAATTAGTTTTTTTTGGAGAGATATGTTCAACTCACGTGTGCTAACTTTGTAACATGAGTCGCTTCTCTTTGATTTTCATTTTGGTCTTTCTTTTTTTCGGCACCTCAGCACTTGCTCAGTCTGACGAAAGGGAGGAGGGTGTGGGAAGATATTCCGATCAGAAGTATGGCGGTTTAGTCATTAACACGAATGGTTGGGGTGGAAGCTATATAAAAGGAAAGAACAAGGGTGCTTTTAAAGTTCGTCTTGTGTCTTATGATTTTAATTTTGTTAAACACGAAAAGGAGCATAAATCATATTTTCAAGACCCAAGTGCGAGGCCTTATGTTTTCGGGAAACAGAATGCCATGTACAGCTTTAGAGTTAATTATGGCTACAAGAAGGATATTGCCGAAAAGCTAAGAAAATCAGGTGTTCAAGTTTCCTATTCATGGTCGTTGGGTCCTGTTCTTGCTCTAATGAGACCCATTTACTTAGAAGTTTTAATATTAGATCCGAATCTGAACGGTTACAGTTTGTCTACAGAGAAATTCGACCCGAATAAGCACTTTGTAGACAATATTTATGGAAGGTCAAGTAATTTTAATGGCCTCGGTGAGATGACATTTGTTCCTGGCTTTTCGGCGAAAACCAGTATGTTTTTTGAATTCAGTAATTACAGAGATGGGTTGAAAGGTTTTGAAATAGGCATGTCAGCAGAGGCCTACCCGAAACGAATAGAAATCATGTCGAATCAAATTTTAGAAACACTTCCGGATAGAGCAAAGAATCATTGGTTGTTTGTTTCGGGATATGTACATTTTTTCATGGGAAGAAAGTATAACAAGTGAGAATTGAAAAAAGAACTTTAAGATGGAGCAAGAACAGCAAAGAATACCAAAGCCGAAATGGCTTAAAGTCAAACTTCCTACAGGTGAGAACTACAGGAAAGTTCGTTCATTAGTTGATGAGCATAAGCTTCACACAATTTGCGAAAGCGGGAACTGTCCGAATATGGGTGAATGTTGGGGCGAAGGAACAGCAACCTTCATGATATTGGGAAATATCTGCACAAGATCCTGCGGCTTTTGTGCCGTTGCTACGGGTAAGCCATTAGAGGCAGATCCGTTTGAGCCTGCACGCGTGGCAAATTCTGTGAAGTTGATGGGGGTGAAGCATGCTGTAATAACATCGGTAGATCGCGATGATTTGTCCGACGGTGGTTCAGAGATTTGGGTGAAGACGGTTGAATTGGTTCGATCGAAATCTCCAGGAACGACAATGGAAACTTTGATACCTGATTTTGCAGGCAACTGGGAGAATCTTCAACGCATTATTGATGTAGCTCCAGACATTGTTTCTCACAACCTAGAAACGGTAAGAAGATTAACGAAGCAAGTGCGCATTCAAGCTAAGTATGACCGCTCATTGGAAGTACTCTTTCGTCTAAAGAAAGGTGGAATGAGGACAAAAAGCGGTGTTATGCTTGGCCTAGGAGAAACGAGAGATGAGGTTATCGAGACGATGGAAGATTTACGCTCGGTACAAGTGGATATTCTAACCCTAGGTCAATACCTTCAACCCACCCGGAAACACCTGCCTGTTCACGAATTTATTACACCAGAACAATTTAAAGAATATGAAGAATTGGGCTTAAAGATGGGTTTTCGTTTCGTGGAAAGTGGTCCTTTGGTTCGATCGTCTTATCATGCTGAAAAGCACTTGTTTTAAGTTTTTTTTGTTTGAAAGGAAAAAAAAGCAAATAAAAAGCAGCCAATCGTTTTTTGATAAGACATTTCTCAATTATCTTGCGCCGAATTCAATTATAAGCTTAACCTAGCATTTATGAAAGTTAAAAACCTACTTTTATCCTCTGGATTTATCGTTGCAGCAGCAGCGACGTTTATGTTGGTGGAAACCAACAATCAGCGTGCATCCTTTGCACCACGTGACGTTCAGGCTGAAGGGTATAACGAGTCAGTGGATATTCTAAAGAAACTTCGTGGTAACCTGGCGACAGGAAATTTCGAGGTGAGTGATGTTGTAGAAATGACTGCAGCTGTAAACGACGTAGATCGTTTGCAAGGAAATCGTGAATTAAATATGAGTTGGTGGGAAATGGGTCCGGACAATATTGGCGGACGCACTCGCGCTATTTTGGCATACACGGACGATGTGATTTTCGCGGGTTCGGTTACCGGAGGATTATACAAGTCAACAAACGGAGGAAACAATTGGGCTCGAGTTGAGTCGTTAGACAGCTTTGGTAAAGTAATGTCAATC
Source organism: Flavobacteriales bacterium (assembly GCA_044371535.1). GTDB lineage: Bacteria > Bacteroidota > Bacteroidia > Flavobacteriales_D > Sanyastnellaceae > CAIZGX01. Next base: position 18,777 of record JBILTL010000002.1, read on the forward strand.
AGCACAATCGATGCGACAGAAGACGGAGCTATTTACATCGGAACAGGAACTCAATTTGAATCTGGATTCGACGGAAGTGGAGCTAGCGGTTCTATTGGTTGTGGAATGTATCGCTCAACCGACCAGGGTGCATCTTGGGAATTGGTGCCAGGAACAGACCCTACAGAGTTTGCAAGCGGTGACAACTGGGCTTATATCAATGACATTTGCGCAGATGCCAACGTAGCTGGAAGAATTTGGATTGCAGGTGCAGACGGGGTGGGTTATTGGGAGCCGGGAATGACTGCTCCGAACATGTCTGTTTCAGGAATTCCAAACACAGGTGGACATGATATTGAATGGTCTCTTGATGGTTCAGTTTGTTACGTAGGTGTTTCAAACGGACGAATCTATCGCTCTTTAGATGGAGGGGTAAGTTTTGCTCAAGTGGGTGCATCTTCAGGAATGAGCAACAAGCAACGCACACGTATTTCTATCTCTCGTGACGATTCAAACTCTGCTTATGTGCTGTATGTGCAAGGTGGTGTTATGGGTGGTGTTTTCTACACATCAGATAAAGGAGATTCTTGGTCTGTTAAATGGCCAACTGGAATTGATAATGTGTATTCTGTTTTCGGTGATAACGGTCAAGGTTATTACGATTTAGCATTGGCGGTTAAGCCAGGCGACCCAGGAGTTTGTTGGGTTGGTGGTGTTACTCTTTGGAAAGCGGGTGCAAACACGCAACCTGAGCAAATTGCAGCAAACTTTGATTTCGGTAGTTCTCAGTATTATGTTCACAGTGATGTTCATACTTTCGAAATAGCTCCAAATGGTGATTGGTTTATCGGAACCGATGGCGGTGTATCAAAGTCTATTGACGGTGGAAACACTTTCATGACTATGAACAGAGGCTATAATGTTACTCAATTCTATGGAATTGCTCATGGTGGTGGATATGCCGCAATGGGTGGAACTCAAGACAATGGAACTATATTGATACCTGGATTAGGTGATTCTAATTTCAACACAATTACATGGCAGCAAGGTGTGTCTGTAGGCGGTGGAGATGGTTTTGACTGTGAAATTTCGAATGTAACTGTACCCGGTGTTAACGTTGCTTTCTCTTCAGTATACTACGGAGCAATTAGTCGCTTCAATGCACAAGGTTCGGGCGGTGAGTTTTACGATGATGAAGTTATTGCAGCAATTGGAACTGACGGAGAAGCTGGATCATTCTACACAACACTTCGTTTGTTTGAAAACACGAACGACGAGAACTCTCAACAATTTGTGTGGTTAGTAAACAACAGAGATGTGAACTTATTCTCTTCAGTAAACGGAACGGACACAACTTGGTTAGATACGACATTGTACACTCAGAATATGACTTTGCCTTTCCCTTACAGATTCCCTGTTGGAGATACACTTCATTTCTGGGATGTGTTAGATCGTCCGGCAGTTTATTCAACTACGCCATTAACAGTAGATCCTAACTACCCATGGTTGGAGCCACAAGCACTAACGTCTACTATAGATTCTACAATTTGTGACACAACCATTGTAGGTTACAATGAAGTGATTGATCAAATTATCGAACAAACGGTTACTATTTATTGGTCTGACACAATCATAAACCCAATTACAGGTGCACAAATTATTGTGAATGATAGTTCTTTAGTAGTTGTTGGCGTTGACACTACCTTCATGACAGTACCTGTATTAGATATTCAATGTAACACGACAACGTGGTACTATTACGAGGCAGATCAACTAGAAAATGTTCGTGAACGTTGGCAGGTACAAGACAAGTTTACCTCAATCTTCGTTACAGGTTTCTTCGGAACCGAAGGTTTGTGGATGACTCGTCAGGCTTTGAACTTCAATACTTCTCCAGATTGGTGGAAAATAGGCAATGCTCCAGGTTCAGGTGTTAAAGCTTATGAATTCTCTAAGGATGGAAACACTCTTTATTATAGCAGTTGGAGCGGTTCGCTTTACCGTGTAACTGGATTTAATCAAGTGTGGAGTTCAGATGATATTGCGAACTTAACAACTCAAACACTAATTACAAATGCGGGAGGTACCATTACAAGTATCGCATGTGATCCGAATAACCCTGATCACCTTGTGTTTACGGTAGGTGGTTATGGTAGCGTTGCAAGTGGTAAGGTGCGAGAAACATTTAATGCAACTGCAGCTACTCCGACATTTACCAATATTTGGTTAAGCACTTCACCTCTAAACAAGATGCCAATTTTCGCATCAGTAATCGATGTTAGTGATCCTTCAGGAAACACAATTGTATTAGGAACTGAATATGGTGTTTGGGCAACCAACGATGGAGGTACTACTTGGACACACAGTTCAGGTGTTGCGAATGGAATTGTTGCAGAGCCATCTGCAGGTGCAAGTGTAGGTTCATTGGCTTATGTTCCAGTGTTCGACCTTCGTCAACAACAAGTTGGTCAACGTCCTTACATGAACCCAGAGAACTACGGTGTTATTTACGCGGGTACACACGGACGTGGAATCTTCCGCAGTGATGATTTCTTCTCTGTTGATGTAGCTGAGAATAACGGTGCAGGTCTAGATGGAAACGATGTGAGCTTATCGGTTTTCCCTAACCCAACAACAAGCACAGCGTTTGTTAACTTGAATGTAACGTCAACAGTTAATCAGGCTTACGTTCAAGTTTACAATGTAAACGGACAGTTAGTGAAAAATGTAAATGTTGGTCAATTAACTCCAGGTTCTCATAGAATTGACCTTGGTGTAGAATCATTGGCAACAGGAACATACGTTGTGAAAACATTCGCGGGTAACGCTAGCGGAACTGCTAAGTTTATCAAGCAATAAGCGAATCTTAATATTTGAAGAAGAGGCCCGAATGGGCCTCTTTTTTTATGTGGAAATTCTCCATAATGGCTTACTTTCGTTTGAAGCAACTGAGATAAGGAAATGAGCAAGTATAGAACTGCAATAAATGGATTTGGCCGTATAGGAAGAACCTTACTCAAAGAAGCGCTGCGTCGAAACGAATTGGATGTAGTAGCAGTTCACGATCTTGCCGATATGCAAACGCTTCTGCATTTGTTGAAGTATGATTCTACTCAAGGGAAATTTGAGATGCCCATAGAGGTAATCGATTCAAGCACGGCTAACATAGGTGGACATGTAATCAAATTTTTGCAAAACAGTTCAGAGTTTCCTTGGGGTGAAATGAACATTGATTTAGTGTTTGAATGCACAGGTACAATGAAGACTGAAGCGCAATGTGAAAGTCACCTCCTCAATGGCGCAAAGCGAGTTCTCTTATCGGCCCCTTCTGAAGATCAAATGCCCATGTGGATCGTGGGAGTCAATGATCACAACATTGATTTAGACAAGAAAATAATTTCTTGTGCGTCTTGCACAACGAACAACGCGGCTCCAATGATTCAACTCATTGATGAGGCCTTTGGCGTTGAGAGTTGTTACATTTCTACGGTGCATTCTTATACCGGAGATCAAAAGCTGCACGATGCCCCGCATAAAGATTTGAGGAGGGCTAGAGCTGCGGCGACATCAATTGTTCCAACGACAACCGGCGCAGCACGCGCCTTGACAAAAGTGTTCCCGCATTTAAGCGAAAGGTTAGGCGGTTGCGGAATTCGCGTGCCTGTTCCGAATGGTTCACTTTCAGATCTTACCTTCATGGTAAGAACGGCAACAACCGCTAAAGAGGTGAACGAGTTGTTTGAGAATTGGGCAAATACAAATCAGAATATATTGGAGGTTTCCTATGAACCTCTTGTATCGAAAGATATCGTTGGAAATAAACACAGTTGTATTATAGATGCAGAACTAACTTCTGTAATCGGTTTTATGATTAAAGTTGTAGGCTGGTATGACAACGAAATGGGGTATAGCAATCGACTTTTGGATGCTGCCGAAAAACTAATGAAGCACTAAATGGAGTTCTATCAATTCATATTGTATGGGTTCCTAGCGGTAGTGAAATTTGTCATTACCCCTTTTACAATTTATGCAACAGGGAAGGAGTCTATTCAATTTGGAGAGGTTGTTTTAACCACCAGCACCGGTGCCGCCTTCGGAGTGTTGCTCTTTTACTACGGAGGAACTTATCTTTTTAAATGGACGAGCCATTGGAAAACGAAAAAGAAGAAGCCGGTTTTTACAAAAGGAAGAAGAAGGATTGTGCACATTAAAAATAAATTTGGCCTCGTCGGATTCATGGCTATTTCAGTTGTTATCTCTGTGCCTATAACATCACTGTTGGCGGCGAAGTTTTTCAAGCATAATAAGTTTACACCACTTTGGCTAATACTAGGATTCATGATTTGGTCATTCATTCTATCTTCGGCCGCTTATTACATCAAATGGTTTTAAATGAAGAAGTATAAAGCACTCCTTTGGGATTTAGACGGTACCCTTTGGGATTTGAATGGAAACACGGTCATCGCTTTAACTCAACTCTTTCAGCGCTTTGAATCTGTCCATTTTCAAAAAACCACATTAGAAGACTTTTTGAATTGTTATCCGAAACACAATGAACGTGTTTGGGCGCTTTATCGTGAAGGGAAAATAGCGAAAGAAGAATTGAGGAATAAGCGATTTATTGATTTGTTCGATGAAGTAAACGCATCATATGATTTAGATTTCGTGGAATTATTTGCCAACGAGTTTCTGGCTATTTGTCCAAGACTACCTCATCTCATTGAAGGAGCTCGAGAGATTTTGGAACTAACTAAGCATAAGTATACGCACGTTATTTTAACGAATGGCTTCATAGAAGTGCAGGGGTTTAAAATGGCGGCAGCAGAGATTGAAGATTATTTCTCTTCAGTGGTTTATAGTGAAGAAGCTGGAGTGCGAAAGCCTCATCAGGCAATTTTTGATTTAGCTCTTAGCCGTGCGAATTGCACTGCGGATGAGGCATTGATGATTGGTGATGATTGGGATGCGGATATTTTAGGTGCACGAAATGCAGGTATAGACCAAGTGTTTTTTACAGCAAATGAAAAACGTTTGGCGGAATTACACAACGGGAAATCTGTTCGTCACAACTATGTTCCTACCTTTACCATTGATACTTTAGACGAATTGAAAAACATTATTTAATATGGAAAATAACAACGAAGCACCGCAGCCAATAAGCATTGAGTTAACTGAAAACATTGCTGAAGGAACCTATTCAAATCTGGCGGTAATTACCCATAGCACTTCTGAATTTGTTCTTGACTTTATTCGCGTTATGCCGAATGTCCCAAAGGCAAAAGTTCAATCAAGAATCATCATGACCCCTCAACACGCGAAGCGTTTAATGAAGGCTTTGCAAGAAAACATTTCGAAATTTGAAGTGCAAAACGGGGTCATTAAGGAAGGTGCAACTGATGTTCAATTTCCAATGACTTTCGGAGGACCTCAAGGACAAGCTTAATCGATTAGCGAGGTAATTGAGCTGTTCAATTCAGTGTTGAAGAATGGCGTGTTTTTACCTCTAGAAATCCATGTTGTGTTCGATACAATAGTTTTTCCTTTAGTGGAGATGAGGGTCAACTGAGCAGGTTCTCCAACTTCCATTTGAATAGGAGGAATATTCGCAGAGAATTCGGCGCCAATTGTGAATTTCTCAAGTAATGTTTCTATCGGAACTTCTTTGCCGACTGCGCTGAAGATGGTTTGAAATGCGATTTCAATTCCACTAATTCCAAAGTTAGCATACTCGAATTCGAGTTCTTTGTTCTCTATCGCTAAAGGAGTGTGCTGACTCTCTATTGCGTCTATGGTTCCGTCTATTAGGCCGTTCAATAAGGCTTTGCGGTCTGCGCTGCTTCTGAATGGAGGCCAAACTTTTTTATTGCTGTCGTAATCAATCATGTCCTCATTTGCGAATGAAAGCTGATGCGCTGCAATGGAACAAGTCACTTCGAGTTCCTCTTTCTTTGCTTTGCGAATCATATCTAATCCTTTAGCAGTTGAGATGCTGAAGAAATGAAGGCTTCCTCCTGTGTATTTCAATAGAGCTAGATCTCTTTGAATTCGGAGCGTCTCGCTTAATTCGCTCGCACCCTTTAATCCCATTTTTACACTGGTCTTTCCTTCGTGCATTTGTGCCTTTGGGTGAACCGAATAATCATTCGGTGCGACAAAAATGCGAGTGTTTGTTTGTTTCGAATATTCGAGTGCACGCATCATGAGCTCTGTGGAAACAGCTTGCTCATCTTCGGTAAACCCGATGGCCCCTGCGCGCTGAAGTTCCGCAAATTCAGTGAGTTGTTTTCCTTTCATTTCTTTTGAAAGAGAGCCTAAAGGAAGTATTTGAAAAGTGGGAGTGTTGTGCTTAGTTAAAAATTGAACCGCTCCTTGGTTATCTGTCACAGGCATAAGCGATGGCATAAGACAAACGCGGGCGAACCCTCCTTTTTTCGCTGCGGTTATTCCAGATTGCAATGTTTCATTTTGCTCAAATCCAGGTTCTCCAAAATTTGCTCGAAGATCTGTGAAAGCGATAGAAAGCAAGTGGTCTTTTCCCGCAACAACTTTTGATTTTCCAACAGGAAGATTTTTACCTATTGCTGAAATAACACCGTTGCTAATCTCAACATCCATAATTTTCAAATGGTGCTTCGAAAGTGGTGCGAAGAGTTTGGCGTTTTGAATGAGCGTTTTCATATTTTCGACTTCCAAATTTTAATGAGTAGGATTTCCAAAGCAAGGAATAAAAGAGCAGTATATATGAGGTATTTCCACAACGAAATTCCTCCGCCCAGCTCTGTTGCTAATGATTGCAGCATATCAGGATTTGCGTCCGTTATTGAGAAATTTTTCACTCCAATTTGTTCCGCAAGTTTGAGTAACTCTTCGGAGTTAATTAAGTCAATATTGCTTTCAATGTTGTTGAAATTCATAGCCAAAGGCATGAGATTTACGCCATTTTCTTTCAAAGAATAAAAGCCAGCATCGGCCATTTCTGCCGGAATGAAAATTTCTGTTTCGCTACCTATACTCCTTGATTGACCGATAAAGGTTTGAGAATTGTTGATACTGCTAATTTCGAAAAGTCCTTCTGCTGTTGTTGGCGTATGATTAAGAGTTATGTAGGATTCTTTTCCTAATTGGTAGTACAATGGTTGTGACGCCCCACTAGTTTCAGCTGCCCGCAGCAGGCTTACAGGAAATAGGGCGTGTGATAGAAATGTACTTTCCGTTTTTATACCCGATACCGCTGAAACAAACAATCTACCTTTTCCATAATTTGTCATTGCAAGCAAGGGGCTGTTGTCTTGGAAAGAGATTAACGGGATAGATTTTAAATTTCCGTTTATCAGCGGGAAATGCAAAGTTGCAGAAGGGAGTGAAGCGTTGTTTTGTAGCTTTTCAAATGCGGGGCTGTAGAACGGGTTGCTTAAATCTACATCAATTGCCGAAAGAGGAGTGTTGGATTTTGAACCCACCTGCACACTGTTACATCTTCCCAATAAGTTGTTATAGCTTAACAAATCAGACAAGGAATGAGGAATGATAAATACTGTTCCTCCTTGATCAATGTAGCTTGAAAGATCTCCGATTAATTGTGGAGACAAGGTTTGAACACCTTGGACAAGAATAAAGTTCGATGATTGAATGACTTCTGTTGTTGCATTGGCTTCATTCGTTGTAGTGAAATTGTATTGCGGGTCGTTATCGAAAAGTTGCGATACATTTTGCTGCTCACTTCCAACAATGTTAAGAATATTTGTTTTTTCAGAAATTGAATAGGCGAAATAATGAACGTCGTCGAAAACGAGCGGGAAGTCATTTATTCGAACGCTTCCGTAATGAAATCCTGTCTGTGTTGTGCTAAAAGCAACAGGCACAACTGCAATGCCTTTGGATTGGATATTTACGCTACTCACTGCTTTTTGAACGCCATCGAGTTCAACGCTGAGTGGAACATTTTCGATTTCTTCCGTGCTGTGGTTCTGAATTACGATTAAGAGGGTGTCTGAATTGTTGAGTATGCGCTGAGGTGTAGAGAAGTAAACCGAATCAATGCTTAAGTTTTTTTGAACCTCACGAGCGGCGGGAATCGCTGTAATAAACTCATCTTCGTTATTCGAGATTTCTTGTATGTCACAAGTGTTTCGTTGAAAATCAGAAAGCCAATAGTATAAGCGAATGTCGGCTGCTGATTTGTTGAGGAGATCTTTTTGTCGGTCGAAAACACTGCTGATTTGTTTTGTTTCAGGACTCAACGTAACTCCTTGAATGGTTTGCAGCGCCTCGTCTTTCGATAAAAGTCTTTGGTCTGTTCCTTTGAAATTGTTTGTCACGATTTGAAAGCGATCGTTGTTGGAAAATGAACCGATTAAGGCTGTAGCTTTTTGTTTAGAAATTTCAAGAAATGAAACGCCGTCTTGCTGGCCTTGCATGCTAAGACTGTTATCGATGTATACGCTGACGGCTCTAATGCCATTCATTTTTTCACTTTGTGCAGTAGGAAAAAAAGGTTGTGCAAAAGCTAGAATAATTGCCGCAAGTGCAAGTAGCCGACATATTAAAATGATGATATGTCTGATTTTCGAAGACTTGGTTGTTTCAGACTTTACTTCCTTTAGAAAGGAAATGTTCGAGAATGCAATTTTTTTATACCTACGGAAATTAAAGAGGTGAATAAGAACCGGAACGGCTAGAGCAGTAAGGGCCCAAAGTATTTCGGGGTGTACGAATTGCATTTCGAAGCTCAAAGATAGCGAATACATGTTGTATTTTCGGCAAATGGAAAAGAAACACCCCGAGTCATGGATGATGAGCCATGGCTACAATCCTAAATGGAGTGAAGGATCGGTTAAAACACCAATCTTTCAAACATCAACATTTGTATTCAATACTGCCGCTGAAGGCAAGCGATTTTTTGCTTTGGCTTATGGTAAAGACACCATGAATGAAGGGGAGCAGTTGGGATTGATATACAGTAGATTGAATAATCCTAATCTTCAAATTTTAGAAGAGCGTTTAGCTTTGTGGGAAGGCGCTGATGAGGCAGCGACATTCGAAAGTGGTATGAGTGCCATTGCAACAACCATGTTGGCGTATTTGCGTCCAGGCGATATTTTAGTTTGCAGCCACCCAACGTATGGAGGGACTCATCATTTCATTCATCAGGTTTTGATTGATTTTGGAATACAATGGGAATCTTTTGGTCCGAATGACTCATTGGATGAATTGTATGATCGTCTTCATACAGAAAATAATTTAGGTCGTGTGAAAATGGTTTTCACAGAGACACCTGCAAACCCAACAAACCATTTGTTCGATTTGAAGGCAATTCAGGAATTCAGAAATAAAATTGAAGCAACTTCAGGAAATAAAGTGTTGTACGCGGTAGACAACACATACATGGGCCCAATCTGGCAGAAGCCAATGGAGTGGGGTGCAGATGTTGTTTGTTACAGCGCTACAAAGTATTTAAGCGGACATAGCGATTTGATTGCTGGCGTTACTGTTGGAAAGAAAGAGAATATAACAGCCATTAAAACCTTGCGCACGTTTTTAGGAAACATGATTGCGCCTTACACGGCTTGGTTGCTCACTCGAAGCATTGAGACTTTGAAGATTCGTATGGATCAGCAGACAAAGAATGCGGTTGATGTTGTTCAGTTTTTATTGAATCATCCGAAAGTTGAGCAAGTGTTCTTTCCTGGACTTCCAACAAATTCACCACAGCAAATAGCTATTTATAAAGAGCAATGCAAAGCGCCCGGAGCAATGATAGGCTTCACTGTTCGCGGTGGCGAAGAAGAGGCGTTTAAGGTGCTCGACAATTGTAAACTCATTAAACTAGCGGTGAGCCTCGGGAGTAACGAGAGCTTAGCTCAGCATCCATTTTCAATGACACACGCGGATGTTCCAGATGAGGATAAAATTGGTATGGGCATAACTGAAGGCATGATTCGTTTGAGTGTAGGAATAGAAAACTCGGAAGATATTATTGCAGACTTGGCGCAGGCGTTGTAGTTTTAAAGAAAATATTTACAAGTGAAAATTTTAGGTTATTTTGTTTTAGGTTTTATCATCTTAACGTCGAGTTATAAATCCTACGGTCAGTGCTTTGGATTTGTAAATGAACGATTCTCGTCGGATATCATTGAAGTGCATTTGGAAATGTCGTATGAAAGGAACAGAGATGAATTAATCAATCAAGCCAGAGAGGATCTCAAGATTAAACTTCGGACGGAAATGTCCGAAAAAATATTAAGTACAGTAAAATCACAGACAACTAGCGACGTGGTAGAGACAAACAACAAGTTTTCGTCCTATTTTGATTCACACGTAGATATTCAGTCTTCATCAAATTTGAGCTATGGAAACTTTAGTTTTTGTGAAGACAAAGAAGAGAAAAAGGTTCATGGTAGATTTACGATTAATAAGTTGCAGTTAGCCAAGGCTAATTTTGCAGATTGCTTGAGCGCAATAAAGGGTTTGAGCAGTGAGATTAATGCTGTTTATAATTCATCAAACAATGTGGATGCGGGAGTCTACAAAAAGAGGTTAGACCTTTTAAATGCGCACAAAAAAACGTCTATTTATTTAGATTCGGAGATAGATGTATCGGCTTTTGATGCGTATTATAAAGAATGTCAAGAGGGTATTGCCAAATTGAATCAGACCCAAGTGCAGATGCACTATGAAGAGGAAATGGGTATTGTAAGTGATTCTCTTGGAATGGAAAGATTCAATTACGCTATAAAAACGTTGCGCCGCCTTCAAAAGCAGTTTAGGGGCGATGAGCTAATTCAAAAGGAATTGGCGTCGGCAGAGGAAAGCTATAAATCCAAGCTCAAGCGAGATGTGTTGTTATATGAAACAAACTCGAGATACGAATCAGCTTTAAAAGCAATAGATGATTATTGTGCATTGCTTTCTTGTGAGAATGAAATTAAGGATATTAAAATGCATATTCAAATGGAGTATTTTGATCAGGTATATGTCCAGCTGGAAAATGCCCTCGCCAAAGGATTAGAAACAGAAATTCAAAAATTTAAATTGCAAATAGACAATCTTAAGGACGTAAATATCAAGAAGTATATAGAGATCCAAAATAAATGCACAGACTATGAACGAAGCAAGTCAATAGAGCAGACGGAAACGTTATTCAATCAAAAGGAGTATCAAGGCGCTTATGATTTAATTAAGACACTTGAGGGTAAATACGGAAAAGCAGATCCTGAAATTTTACATATTAAGAAAAAAGTAGGAGGGCATATCGTTCGTCTGATGATTAAGGATGAGAAGAAGAAAAGACCATTTACCTATTCATTGCAGTTGGGCGGCGAAATGTTTTCTAATGAAATAGCTTTGGATTCCTTGAATTATTTTCAAGCATCAACATGGAGTTTTGCATACACAGGGGGAGTATACAAGTACTATAATTTGGATAAATACAGCGACCATAATGCTGATCGGAAAGTTAAATATGCCGATTTCATTGGACTGAAATTTACCTATCTGGATTATCCTTCAACATTTTATACAGGAGTGGGAGATTCAACCCTAGCCTATGTGCCTTCGAAATACGCTTGTCAAATAGGAATAGATGGTTTGTCGGCGAGATTTTTGCACTATTCTATCGGTGTTAAATATTCGAATTTTAATGCGATTCAAACAAATTGGAGAAACCCGACGGAATATTACGGAACAGTTGGTCTAAGGGTTGGAGTTAGAAGAATCAACTGGATTACAGATTTCGGATTTCGAACTCAATTTGAAGGGAAAGCAAATTTTCAGATAAGTACAGGTCTCTATTATCGATTAGATTTTAATCGAAAGTTTGGAAGAAGAGATCGATTGGAATGTAAGTCTAAATTAAAATAAAAAACGCCCGCATGCGCGGGCGTTTTTGTTCGTCTATCTTTCGAGATTATCTCGCGATACCCACAGCACGCTTTTCACGGATAACCGTTACACGCACTTGGCCAGGATAAGTCATTTCGGTTTCAATACGGGAAGCCAATGAGATGGCCAATGCATCTGCTTGATCATCTGTTACGCGATCAGCTTCAACCATTACACGCAATTCACGTCCCGCTTGAATAGCAAACGATTTAGAAACGCCTGGATATTCCAAAGCTAAGTTCTCTAAATCGCGCAAACGCTGAATGTAAGCTTCAACAACTTCGCGACGTGCACCAGGACGAGCTCCTGAAATAGCATCGCAAACTTGAATGATTGGCGCAAGTAAAGTTTTCATTTCAACCTCGTCGTGGTGAGCGCCAATAGCGTTACACACGTCCGGTTTTTCACCATACTTCTCTGCCAACTTCATACCCAACACTGCGTGTGGTAATTCGCTTTCGTCGTCTGGAACTTTTCCAATATCGTGAAGCAATCCCGCTCTGCGAGCAGCTTTCGGATTCAATCCTAATTCGCTTGCCATAGTAGCACAAAGGTTTGCCACCTCGCGGCTGTGTTGCAACAAGTTTTGTCCGTAAGATGAACGGTACTTCATACGTCCCACCATGCGTACCAATTCGCTGTGAAGACCGTGAATACCCATTTCAATACACGTACGCTTTCCAACTTCAACAATCTCTTCTTCGATGTTCTTGCGAACCTTCGCAACAACTTCTTCAATACGCGCCGGGTGAATACGTCCGTCTGTTACCAATTGGTGAAGAGAAAGACGAGCAATCTCTCTACGCACAGGATCGAAACAAGAAAGTACAATCGCTTCTGGCGTATCGTCTACAATAATTTCAACTCCGGTAGCTGCTTCGAGAGCACGAATGTTACGTCCTTCGCGGCCGATGATGCGACCTTTGATTTCGTCGTTTTCAATATTGAAAACAGAAACGCTATTCTCAACCGCATGTTCAACTGCAGTGCGCTGAATGGTTTGAATAACAATCTTCTTCGCTTCTTGATTCGCTTTCAATTTCGCTTCGTCAACGATACCTTGAATTTGTGAAGCGCATGCATTACGTGCGTCTTCTTTCAACATTTCCATTAACTGAGCCTTTGCAGCGTCAGCAGAAAGTTTAGAAAGATCTTCCAGTTGAGCAATGATTTTCTGTTGCGATTTTTCTAAATCAGCAGACTTCTTTTCATTCAATTCGATCAACTTCGTCGCATTTTCTTTTTGGGCATCGGCCTCTTTTTCTTTGCGCTTCAGTTGTTCTTGTTGTTGTGAAATTTCGCGTTCGCGATTTTTAATGCGGTCTTCCGCTTGTTTCACCTTGTTGTTTTTCTCACCAACCTCACGGTCGTGTTGCGACTTCAATTCCAAAAATTTTTCTTTGGCTTGAAGAATTTTTTTCTCTTTAAGGGTTTCTCCTTCTTTCTTCGCTTCTTCAATAATGCCGTCTTTCTTAGACTTTAACGCACCATTTAAAACGAAATAGGTAAGAAGAGCACCACTGATTACTCCGGTAATAGAGCAAACAATAATCAATACACTGCCATCCATACGACAAAAAGTATTAGTGTTCCACATGCGGACGTTCGGGTCCGTTTCCTAAAGCAGAGGGGGAGAGTAGGGTGGACTAATTCGCCAGATATCCGTTTACGAGATTCTCTAATGCTGAGAATTGCTCTGTATAATCGGGTGCGGCAGCTTCTTTTTCAATCACAACTTCTTTCTCAACAATGACTTCCTTTTCCACCACAACTTCAACGGTTTTTTCGATAACCTGGGCAGGGGTGTTGTTTAGTTTAGTTATGATTTGTAAAGCCGCCATGGCTAGTAAATCTCCTCTGTCTTTTACGGAATAGTTTTTCTGAAACATAGAAACGGCCTCTTCCAATTGCGCCTCTGCTTTGCGGATCGCAGCTTCTTCTGAAGCTTTCACCGAGAGAGGGTAATTTTTACCAGCAATGGATATTTGTAAGGTTACTTCGCTCATTGTTCCACTATTTGTTTAATAGTAAAAGACATTCATCTATCTCTTTTACCAAAGCGTTGATTCTCTGCTTAGTTGAATGAACATGATCTATCTGTGTTTCATTCCTCAACGATTGGTTTGCTTCTAACTCTTCTATTTTAACATTTAAGTCTTCAATCTGATCTTGAAGTCCTTTGTTGATTTTGTAAACCGAAGCCAATTCTTCGTTCACCTTAGCCAATGCGTTTACAGCATTGCGCTTGGCTTCACCCAATTCGTGAATTTTTGCCGTAAGTGTTTCAAAGTGTTGAACCGATTCCATAAATACGTATAGCTTTTGTTGAAGCAGCGCAAAGTTAGTTAAAAAGAGGCCAAGACTGAGTTCTTTTTTTACTTCAAACTTGTGAATAAAAATAAGGGCGAGCGCTATTGATTTTCCTTTTTTAACGCAATTTGCAGTATGATTTCCAGTAAATTAAAAATTGTACTTGCGTTCGTCCTCGTAATTTGTACAAATGCAAGTTTTGCACAAACCCCAAAATGGATTTGCGGATCGCCATTAGACATACCCCTTCACCTTGCGGGTTCTTTTGCTGAGATTCGGTCGAATCACTTCCATTCAGGACTGGATTTAAGAACGAATGAACGTGAGGGGCTTCAGGTGTTCGCGTCTGGAGACGGCTATGTCTCTCGGGTTAAGATTTCTCCAGTTGGATACGGTAAGGCAATTTATATAACTCATCCGGAAGGATATACTACTGTATACGGACACCTACAAAAGTTCAGTCCGAAATTAGACTCGTTGATAAGGTTGCAACATTTTGCAAAGGAATCTTATGATTTGGATTGGTATCCGAAAGAAGGACAAATAAAAATTTCAAGGGGAGAGGTCATTGCGCTTAGCGGAAACTCAGGCTCAAGCTCAGGACCACACGTCCATTTTGAAGTGCGCGAGAATGGGACAGATTTATGTTTAGATCCGATTTCATTTGGATTGCCCGTGCTCGACACATTAGCTCCGGCTCTTGATTCTTTCATCGCTTGGTCCGGAAGAGCGGCGAGTGAGTTGAGCCAAAGTTTTCTTCCCGAAATTGCAAGCTTTACAAAAGGCAATGGTTCTTCCAAAGAACAGCCGCTTCTCATTGAAAAGGGAAATCTTGAATTAGCTGTTCGCATTATTGATAGATACGTGAAAGGCAGCGGTGAATGCGGGGTGCAGTCGATTCGTGTTAAAGTTGATGGTAAGTTATTGTATTCGATGGAAATTCAATCGGTGAATTTCAATACCACGAAAGCGATTAATGGATTCGTTCCAATGGGAATTTATAAATCGAAGTCAGGACAGTGGTACCGTTGTTCTCTGCCTGAGGTACAGCATTTAAAAAATGAAGTCAAGAGCAGTTATACTCCAATAAATATTCAAGACACTGCTGTTCATGAGATAGTTTTTGAGGCCGAAGATTGGAATGGAAAAATCACAACAGCGAGCGGATATGTATGCGCCATGAAGGCGCCTTGGAAGAGATCTTCAAAAGATCGATTCATACCTGCTGGCGAAGAAAAAATTATTTCATTCAAGGGCGGGAGCCTCGTCTTTCAAAGTTCGAGTTTGTTTGACGATGTTTATTTGCAAATGATCGAGCGTGTTCATGATTCGCTAATGCCTCCAGTTGTGGATATCGGCCATTCGGGCATTGCACTTTACACCCCGGTTAAGGTCAAATTTGATGTAAGTAAAATTCCTTCAGAGCGAAGAAAGAAGGTGGTGGTGGTTCAAGGCGAAGGTTCAAATAGAAAGTCTATCGGCGGAACGGTGGAAGGCACAAGCATTGTAGCAACAGCTTCTTCTTTGGGAATATTCTCTTATGCCTCAGACAATGAATCGCCAAGTGTTGATTTCGTAAGTCAGAGTTTGCCGAAGAGTGGAACGAAGGGTTATATCAAACTTACAGCTCGCGATGGGTTAAGTGGCATTTCATCCATTCGTCCAACGCTCGATAATAAGTGGTTGTATTACGAATACGACGCAAAGAACAATGCGGTCTGGGTGGAATTGCCTGCCACAATGAGCGATGGTTTGCCGCACAAGTTCAATCTAAAAGTGATTGATAAAGTTGGAAATGAATTCAGCTTTAAAAAATCGTTTAACTAAAGAAATTTTTCGGAAGGTCAAGCCATTCAAGGGCTGAGCCGTGCATGATGTTTTCCAAATCTGTTTGCTCGAGTTGCATTTCTTCAATGAATTGTCCAATGTGCAAATCGCCTAATGGAAAAGGATAGTCTGTTCCTAATGCTATTTTTTTCGTTGACTGTTTCGTCATAATATATCGAAGCAAATCAGCATCGTGCGTTGCGCTATCGATCCAAAATTTGTTCAAGTAATGACTTGGCGCAACGTTGTTATCTAAGGCCACAAGATCAGGTCTGCAATTAAATCCGTGTTCAATTCTTCCTAGGGTTGGAATGAAAGATCCGCCAGCGTGAGCGAATAAAAAACGAAGCTTAGGGAATTTTTCAATCACACCAGAAAAGATGAGCGAGCAAATGGCGCGTGTGGTTTCTGCAGGCATGCCCACCAGCCAAGGGAGCCAATATTTCTTCATGTCGTTTTCGCCCATCATTTCCCACGGGTGAACCATAACGCACATGCTTAAGTCTTCACAAGCTTTCCAAAGAGGAAGAAATTTTTCATCGCTAAGATTTACGCCATTGATATTCGAACCGATTTGAATTCCACGAAATCCGATTTTCTTCGCGCGTTCCAATTCAGCAATAGCCATCGGAATATCATTCATAGGAAGTGTAGCAAGACCTACATAATTCTTTGGATGTTCTTCAACAATCATCGCAATGTGATCGTTTAAAAATTCCGACACCTTCAATGTATGCTCGGGCTTCGCCCAATACGAAAACAAAACAGGAATGGTACAAACCACTTGAACCTGCGTGTTGTATTTCGCGTATTCATCAATGCGTAAAACGGGGTCCCAACAATTCGATTCAATCTCACGGAAGAACTGATCTCCTTGCATCATGCGCGCAAAGCCAGCTCTGTGATGATCGAGGTGAATGAATTTTCCGTAGCCGAACTCCTTACTCCAGTTGGGTAAGTGGTCGGGCATAATGTGGGTATGGGTGTCTATTTTTAGCACGGCGGTTTTTCGTGAGGCGAAGTTAACGAATCTTTTACTCCTTTCTTACTCTGCGCAAATCGAGCATGTTTACAGAATTCGTTGGGAAGTTTTTAATGTTTGAACGAATGAAGTGCATGACTTGATCGTAATACAGCGGAATGATTGGAGTTTCAGAATGAATAATTTCTTCGAGTTGCTTGCTGTAAATAAGCATGCTATCTAAAGAATTTGTTTTGCCCATTTTAGAATAGATGATGTTGAAAGCGTCATTTGAAAAGTGCGTATAATTCGGTCCGTTCGGCGCAAATCGCGACGTGGTAAATACGGAATAGAAATTTTCGGGGTGTGCGTAATCGGCTAACCAACTTTTTCGAAAGACCGAGAGTTGACACTTAGAGGCTTGATCGCGAAACGCCGCTCCTTGCAATTGTTGAATCTCACATGAAATGCCTAATTGCTGCCATTCATGTTGAATGTATTCCATGAGATCTGCGTAGTCACTGGTTGTACTTAGTATTATTGTAGGAAGATTTTTTCCATTCGGAAATCCTGCTTCAGCCAATAAGTCAAGTGCTTGTTTTTTGTTGAAGGAAATGAGCTGTTCAGTGTTGAGGCCTTTCGCTGCTGCCGGAGAGCAAAATCCATAGTCAGCTGGAATAACAGTGTTGTTGCGCAAGTGCTTCACCATATCTTTTTTATTGATGGAAAGGTGAAGGGCCATTCTAACGCGAGGGTCGAGCAAAGCTTTGTTCGTTTGAAGGGCAGGGTCTACAACAAAACCTAAATAGTCCGTTTTAATGAAAGGAGTTTTTTGCAAGTACAATTGATCACTGTATGCGCTCGATAAATTTCCATTAGGATCAAGTAATTCATCCTTGAACGCATTGTGAATGCCACTCATGAAATCGTACTTGCCTTGAAGTAAACCTTGGTATTCAGCTGACATGTCTTTTACGAAATCTATTTTCACAGCGTCTAAGTATGGAAGACTCTTCCCGAACTCATCTTTCAGATAATAATTCGGATTTTTATGAAAGACGAGCGCAACATTTTCATACCAGAATGCAAATTGAAAAGGACCGCAACCGACAGGATGATTTCGAAAATCAGTTCCATACATTTCAACGGCCTCATGCGGAACAATGTTCGCATATTGAGTTGTGAGCAAGCCGAGGAAAGGAGCAAACGGTTCTTTAAGTTGAATAATGAATGTAGAATCGTTCGGTGCAGAGAATCCATTGTCAGCGACTTTTTCGAAAATCCATTTGCCTGGAGAAGCAACAGCGTTATCTAAAATTCGATTGAAGGAAAAGGCTACATCTGCAGCCACAACTTTTCTTCCTTGTTCAGAGGGGAAGCAGGAGTTGTTGTGAAAGTACACGTTACTCTTTAGAATAAAAGTATAGGTAAGTAGGTCTTCTGATGTTGAAAACGATTTAGCAACGGAAGGAACAACCTGAAGCGAATCATTCAATTCAACCAATCCGTCAAAAAGCTGGTTGGTGGCCCACATGATTTCGAGATCGCGGGCAAAGGCAGGATCTAACGAGGTTATTCCGTTGCTTTCGTTGTAACAAAAAACATTTTTATTGTCACTGCGTTTCGTTCCGCAAGAGACGAACAACAAAAGCACAAATGCGCTTCCGAAAAAAATGTTTCCGTGAAATTTCATTCAAACAAAAATAGAGTAGGTGGAAGTAGAATTGTTCTGTTCTACTTTTGAGTTATGAAAAAAATAGGTGTGTTATTCTTCATAGCAATAATGGTGTCTTGTAAAACCATGAAGCCAGATTCCGAAACGTCTTCGGTTGCTCCTGCGAAAGTAAAGTTTGACTTAATGAGTTATAACGTAGAAAATTTATTCGACACTATTGATGATCCGAATAAAGCCGACGAAGATTTTACTCCAACTGGAAAATTGCAATGGAATTCTGCGAAGTATTACGAGCACCTGAATCACACAGTAGATGCGATTACCAACAAGGGAACAAATTTTCCGGCAGTAGTTGGATTGATTGAAGTTGAAAATGGGACAGTCTTGAATGAT
This sequence comes from Flavobacteriales bacterium, assembly GCA_044371535.1. Taxonomy (GTDB): domain Bacteria; phylum Bacteroidota; class Bacteroidia; order Flavobacteriales_D; family Sanyastnellaceae; genus CAIZGX01. The sequence goes on from JBILTL010000002.1 coordinate 37,802, forward strand.
TTGGTAAACACCTCGTATCTAAAAGGTAAGGGTTATCAAGTTGTTTGGTATGAAGGTCCAGATGAGCGCGGTATTGATGTGGCTTTGATTTATGATTCGAATAAAGTAACTGTGCTAGGCAGCAGACCTATAACGGTTGTCTTGGAAAGTGTTTCTGATCCGAATACAAGAGACATACTTAAAGTGTCGGTAAAAGTGGGTAGTGAAGATTATCATTTGTTTGTGAATCATTGGCCTTCGCGCAGAGGCGGGATGGATGAATCGGAAATGCATCGCATTAAAGCAGCAAGTGTTTTGAGAAAGGAAGTCGATCAAATTCTTTCAGTAAATCCTAATGCGAACATTATTTGCATGGGAGACTTCAACGACTTTCCGTCGAACAAAAGTGTTCATGATGTTTTGCAAGCCGGTGTATCGAATGAACATTCGGTCTTGTTCAATATGATGTCAGATTTCGAAGCGTTGAAAAAGGGAACTCATTTTTACAAAGGTGAATGGAGTCCATTAGATCAGTTCGTTGTTGGTTATGGTATGTTCGACAACAAATGTATTTCTGCGAATTCTTTTGAAGTGGTTTCTTATGACTTCATCATGTACACTTCGAAAGATGGTGTGAAGTCTCCAGCGCGAGTGTATGTCGGAGATTCATACAAAGGAGGGTACAGCGATCATCTGCCAATTCTATTGCATGTGAATTGATTCAATTCAAAAAAAAGTATAAGCAATAAAAAAGCCGTCTCGCAAGAAACGGCTTTTTTAATGTTCTGAAGTAGAATATTATTTCTTCTTCGCAGCTTTCTTAGGAGCAGCAGCTTTTTTAGCAACGGCTTTCTTAGGAGCAGCAGCTTTTTTAGCAACGGCTTTCTTAGGAGCAGCAGCTTTTTTAGCAACGGCTTTCTTAGGAGCAGCAGCTTTTTTAGTAGCAGCAGCTTTCTTAGGAGCAGCAGCTTTTTTAGTAGCAGCAGCTTTCTTAGGAGCAGCAGCTTTTTTAGCAGCAGCTTTCTTAGGAGCGGCAGCTTTTTTAGCGGCCTTTGGCGCGCTAGCTTTGGTTTTGGTTTTCATAAAATAAACGGTTGATTATTTTCTTTTCAAAGTGTTCGCTTATCGTTATAAGTGAACTTAAAAATATACTGGATACAATTTCACTTTTCCGTCGCTTCTTATCCCGATTGTTGGACTTGGAATTTTGATAAAGTTAATTACGCTTGCAATTTTCTTCATCCATTTTCTTCGCCATTCAATTCTATTCAAATCTGCATCAAAAGAAAAAAAGAATTCACGAGTCGCGTGAAAATTATTAACACTATTAATGTTATTATCTGCGAATACATTTTCATCAATACTATAACCAATTGAAACACATAGCCACCTTGTGAATCGCTTGGTATTCGTGCGATTCAGAGATAGTGGTGCAGAGAGCCAATATGTTTGTCCGTTGTAGTCTTTCAAAATGCGTTGTTGAAAATTACGACCAAAAGTTTCAGGACGAATATTTGCAAACGCACTTTTTTGATAAGAAAATTTCATCGAGATGAATTGTTGTTGAAGAAAATATTCTTGTGATGCGAATAAAAAATATCCGAAAGTGTTCGCTAACATATCGCTATTTGAAAATCCCCATTGCGCAGATTTTCCATCTAAAATTTCAACTCCTGTTAAGTATAAAAGTCCACTTGCTCCGCCGAGGAAAATATTTCTGTTCCGGTTTGAATCGCTTGTTTGAAGAGTGTTGTAGAAGTTTCTTCCGATTTGATAAGATGTGAATGCATGTCCGAACTTATCCATCTGCATCCATTCTTTGGAATCGTTAAAGAAATGGAAATTACTTTGAGGATAATCTTTGTACCACAACGTATTCAGTCCGACAAAAGAAGAAGTTCCGGCAACGATTGATGCGGAAGAAAAAATTCTATTGTGTTTTTTTTGTTGCGTAAGGTTAAGCACAAGAGTGTCATTTTCGAAAGCGAATGCAGCAAAGTGATGGAAGAAAATAAGTAAAAGTGTTACACTTTTTTTCATCGCTTGATGTCTATAGAATCGAGATACGCTCTGTATAATTTAGCATTAGATAAATGTTCAGCGTAAGTTTTTGCGAAGTTGTGTTTTCCTGTTTTGCCGGGTTGAGCACACATGAAAATGTATTCGTTTTGATTAGCATTTAGAACTGCTTCGAGATAACGCTTTTCAACAACGTGAATTGTGGCTGGTGGCAATCCCTTGTACAAATAAGTGTTATACGGTGAATCGAATTTCAAATCGTCATTGCGCACACGTTGTCTTTTTTCTTTTGTATTTATTGCGAACAGAACCGTCGGGTCGGACTGTAAAAGCATGCTTTGTTTTAATCGGTTTAAATACAAACCTGCTATTTCAGGCGCTTCATCGGTATTAGCAGTTTCACCGCGAACAATCGATGCGAGGACATACACTTCGTGCTCGGAAAGTCCAATGCGCGAAGCCAATTTGTTTTTTTCATCTGTCCAATAATCATTGTACGGTTTGTTAAGCTTAGATAGGAATTCGGCCGGGGTAGCGGTCCAATACATTTCATAAGTGTCGCCAAGAAGTCTCTCTAGCACCCGCTGTTGTCTAACTTCTAAAGGTAATGCTTGAGTGTTCGGTGCCAATATATCTAAATTTTGATTTACATAAGAAATGAATCGCGCACTGTCTTGCTCGAATTTTTTTTCGAATTGTTTTGCAAGTGAATAAATGGTTTTGATGTTATCGATTCGAACGGAGATAGCGTCTTGATTCCCGTTGTTTATTTTGTTGAAAATGGTGCGTGCTGAAAGTTTACCTCCGATTTTATATCTGCCAGGAGGGAATTTATCAGATGACTTAAAGATTGAAGTAATCTTCCATTTGAGATACATCAAGCTGGGTGAGTCAGAATTTTGATACAACGAATCCAATATTGCTTTTTCAATGTCTTCGCCGTTATTCTCTGTTGGAATATAAATTGAAAAATCTTTCCTGTTAGAGTTTAACGGAGTGTTCAGAAAGAAATAGGCCGATACGATTAACGCAAAGCCCAATGCTCCTGCTAATACAAGAATTGCTTTCTTCTTGTTTTTCTTAAAGTAATTTTTCATATCGATTAACTATTCTGTTAAGGCACATTTGTTCTTTCTCGAAAGCGAAACCAGATTTTTCAAATAGCTTTATACTTGCTTTGTTGTCTTTATCTATAAGCGCGAAAATGGTATTTATCTGTTCGTCAAATGTAAGTTTTTTAATGAGCAGATGAATCGCTTCTTGGCCCAGGCCTTTGTTGTGATCTGATTTGTTTGGTATAAGAATTCCAACACCTATAGATTTTTTATTTTCATCAAAATTAAAAGCGTCTAAAATCCCAATAGGAACATTGCTTTCTGTTTTTCGAATAACCCAACGCTGTTGTTTGTGAATTGGGTAGAGTCTTGAAGGGAAAAAACAATCGGTTATTTCTTGCAATGTATATGGGCCAGGGTGCTCATTAATGTGCCAATACTCTTCTAAGTTTTCAACCCATTGTATATATGGAAGGTCCTCTCGTGTGATTTCTGAAATGATTATTTTTTCCATAGATGCTTAATCCGTTCAAAAATAAGGGAAATGCCTTTGAGATAATGAAAGACCTTCGTTTCTTTGTTCAATGATGAAAACGAGAACTTTATTTTTACTTGCTTTTGTTGTGGCCTTATTAAGTAGCTGCAGCATCAATAAGAATATTATGTTTCAAACTGATACGGAATATGAGTTTAAGAAACCCGACCTCGATTCTACCAATAGAGAATACAAGCTTGCTCCATTCGATTACATTACCATAAACCTTTTTACAGGTGATGGAGCGATGATCTTGGAATACACCACGAGTAGTATTGAACGTCAACCGAACTATGGTGGATTCGATCTTTATTACATACTGGATAAAAATGGAGAAGTGGACTTGCCTGTATTGGGCAAAACGAAATTGTCAGGTCTGTCTATTCCAGAGGCGCAGCAGTACCTAGAATCGAAATTCATTAACTACAACGATCCCTTTTGCTTAGTGCGTGTTTTGAATAGACGCGTTATGGTGTTTACGGGAGAAGGAAGTATAGGCTCGGTAGTGCCATTAGCTAATCAGAATATTTCAGTGCTCGAAGCCATCGCATTGGCCGGAGGAATTCGTGAAAGAGGAAATGCATCTAAGGTGAAAATTATTCGCGCAAAGAATGGTGTAAATGAAGTTTATCGTTTGAACCTATCAACCATTGAAGGAGTAGAGAGCGCAAAGATGATTGTGCAAGCTGGAGATATTATTTATGTAGAACCAGTTCCACAAATCACAAACGAATTTGTGAAGGATATAGCGCCACTGGTGAGCTTGGTTTCTTCAACATTAATCTTATTCTTAGTTGTTACGAATTAAACCATGCGAATAGAAAAAACAGCGTTTCGAGACTTGTTGATTGTTCATCTTCCTGTATTTGGTGACGAGCGTGGTAGATTTCAAGAGACCTTTAAGGAAGCTCAGTTCAGAATTGAAACTGGCTTCAATATAACTTTTGTTCAAGATAATGAAAGTCTCTCTTCAAAAGGGGTTTTACGCGGTTTACACGCGCAGAAATCACCCAAGTCACAAGCCAAATTGTTACGCGTAGTAAGAGGAAGTATTTTAGATGTCGTGGTTGATTTACGCCGAACCGAATCAACATTCGGTAAGTGTTTTCAAATTGAATTGAAAGGAGGAGACGGTAAATCATTGTTCATTCCTGAAGGTTTTGCACACGGTTTTTATTGTCATGAAGACGAAACCATTGTTCAATACAAATGCACGAATTACTACGATAAGAATTCTGAAATTTGTTTGAATGCTTACGATCCTACAGTTAATATTCAATGGCCGGAAGGAGAAAAGGTACTTTCGGAAAAAGATCAGGAAGGACAGCCTTTAGAAGATTTAAGCAATCTTTTTTTCTAATCGTTCAGCTGAATATTGAATGCCACGCTTGTCATGCGACGCGTGTCACTTCCTTCAATGTTTTCATCTAGTATGTTTTTTGAAGCCGCTTCGCGCTCGAATACTTCTTTCATATTTCTTACTCTGCCATAGGGAACGCCGGATGCTTGCGCATTCATCTCAAAGTCTGAACAGTCTATTTGACTGAATGTAGTTTGAAGAATTTCTTTCAAATCTATTCTGTTTTTAACACGTTCGGTGTTAGATGAAAACCGAATGTCAGTACCCGTATCTGAATCATTCAGTATTAAACAGAGTTTTCGAAATTGTTCGTTACTGCCAATAGCAAGAACAAGCCATTTTTCATCTTGCGTTTGAAAGAGCTCTCCATACGGAGCGATATTCGGATGCAGCGAACCTAAGCGCTGTGGAATGTTGCCCGTCATGAGAAAATAGCTTGCTTGATTCGCTAAAGAGGCTAGGGCGGCTTTCTCAAGTGATACTTCAACGCAAGATCCCTTGCCTGTTTTTGCTTTTTGAATAAGTGCGCAAAGTATTCCTTCCTTCAACTGGTGAGCTGCAAGAACATCTATCATTGCTACAGGCATTTTAGTTGGAGGTCCATCCGAACTTCCGTTCATAAACATGAATCCGGTTTCCGCTTGAAGCACAACATCATAAGCAACGCGGTCTTTTTCAAATTCGAATCCGCGAATGACGCCTTGAATTAGACGCGGGAATTTTTGCGAGAGCAGTTCAGCATTCAATTGAAATTTCGTGGCGTCGCTTCCTTTGAAATTTGAAAGCACGATATCAGCGGTTTCCAATTCCGAATGAATCAGAGCAATATCTTTTTCATTGGTTAAATCTACAAAGCGAATTTCCTTTTTGTAATTGATGGAGGAATAGTAGGAGCTGATTTTATCTTTCGATTCTGACGGTGTGTGCCAAGTGCGGGTAACATCGCCATTCGTTTTGGCGTTTTCGAATTTTATAACGTGGGCGCCAAGTTCTGCGAAGAACGTTCCTACCTGTGGCCCGGCCAAAACAGATGAGCAGTCAACTACCTTAAGTCCTTTAAACAATTCCATGAAGTAAAGGTAAAGACTTTACTTTTTAAGTAAGGCTTCCTTGTATTTTTCAAGACATCGGTTTCTTGCAAACGTATGTTCTACGATGGGCAATGAATACGAAGAAGTATTGAATTCTGGTATCCACTTTTTAATGTACTCGTTCTGTTTGTCGAATTTTGCCATTTGTGAAGTAGGGTTGAAAATCCTGAAATATGGCGCTGCATCGCAACCGCTTCCTGCGGCCCATTGCCAACCGCCAATGTTACTTGCTAAATCGAAATCCAATAATTTTTCTGCGAAATAACGTTCACCCCAGCGCCAATCTATGAGTAAATGCTTGGTAAGAAAACTCGCTACAACCATTCTCACACGGTTGTGCATGAATCCCGTTGCATTCAATTCGCGCATGCCTGCATCAACAAGCGGATAGCCCGTCTTCCCTTCACACCACAACTTGAATTCATTTTCGTTGTTGTTCCATTCAATGAAGTCATAAGCTGGCTTGAAAGCATTGGAAACGGTATTAGGAAAATGATACAATATCATTTGGTAAAACTCGCGCCAGATTAATTCGTTCAGCCACTTTTCATTCGATGTTAGCGCGTAAAGTGTTAAGGCACGCGTGCTAACGGTTCCGAAACGAAGGTGCAAACTCATGCGTGTGGTTCCTGGAATTGCAGGAAAGTCGCGATTGAGATGATAGTTTTGAATCGCTTCTGTATTCAGATCGATAGATGGAAATTCAATGCCGGTTTTTTCGAACCCAATTTGCTCCAATGAAGGTAAATCAATCGGCGCTGTTTGAAAGAAATTAGCTGTAAGTTCTTCCGATGGAAAACAAACAATTGGGTGAGCACTCAGACGAGCTTTCCATTTTCTGCTGTAAGGTGTATATACAGTGTAGGGAAGTCCGTCGTCTTTTAGGACTTCGTTCGATTCGAATATAACCTGATCCTTCTTCCCAATAAATTGAATGTCCTTTTTCTGTAGAGATTCATAAATGCGCTTGTCTCGTTCTCTTGCATTCGGCTCGTAATCGCGATTAGCAAATAAAGTTTGAACATCGTACTCTGAAGTTATTCTTTCGAAAACTTCTTCTGGTGTGCCATGATAAACACGCAAGCTACTTCCAACTGAAATTAATTTTTCTTGAATAGCTGTAAGGCTGTTATGAATGAATTCAACACGAGCATCTTTCTTAGGCAGATGCTGAAGAATGGTTGAATCGAAAATAAAAATTGGAAGCACAGGAAACTCTCCGGAAAGCGCTGCATGCAAGGCATGGTTGTCGTTCAATCGAAGATCTCTTCGAAACCAATGAATGTTAATTTTCTGCTTTTCCATATACGTTGGTCAGTGCTTCTTGAATGGTGTTGAATTTAAATTGAAATCCTGTAGATGTGATTTTTGAATTCGAAAGGCGCTGACTCACGAGCACCAATTGCGACATTTCTCCGAATATAAGTTTCAAAATGAACTCAGGAGTTTTCGGGAGGAAGAATGGTCGGTGAAGAACCTGTGCAAGTGTTTTCGAAAATTCTTGATTGGTAACGGGCGTGGTTGAAGTCGCATTGTAAACTCCCGAAGGAACATTATTGGAAATGCAATAAGAGAACAGTTCAATTAAATCTTGTTCGTGTACCCAACTCATGTATTGTTTCCCATCTCCAACTGCAGATCCAATACCCGCTTTGAAAATAGGGTTTAACTTTTTCAAGGCACCGTCGTTTGCACTTAGCACAACACCAATTCGCAAATGTATTTTTCGAATGGAAGAGTCAAGCGATGAACATGCTTCTTCCCATTGCTGTGTTAAATCGGAGAGAAATCCGGTGCCTTTTTCTGCTGTTTCATCTTGCTCTTCAGTTGAGTTCTTGTAATAGCCAGATGCACTGGCGCCAACGAAAACAGCAGGTTTCGAATTCATTTCATTCAACAGTTCGCAAAGGAATTCTGTCGATGAAATACGACTTGAAACCATTAGTGCTTTGTTCGCTGCAGTCCATTTGTTCGCCACACTGAATCCAGCAAGGTGAATGACTCCTTGAATTTCAGGAAGTAATTTTTTGTTAATTTCCTTAGTGATTGGATTCCAGTAAACGTGTTGTAATTGTTCTGAGATTATTCTTTCTTGATTTCTTTGTGTGGAAAGATTCGTTACCGAATGACCTTGCTTCAACAACAACTGAATCAATTGCTTTCCAATAAATCCAGTTCCTCCTGTGATTAATACGTTCATAGAGATTAAACACCCGAGCGGTGATTTAGTTCTCGTGTATTTTTTGAAGTTCTGCTAGTTCGAAATACAGACCTTTCTTAGCAATTAATTCTTCGTGAGTTCCGCTTTCAGCAAGCTGTCCTTGTTGTAGGACGAATATCTTGTCGGCGTGGTGCACACTGCTTATTCGATGCGAAATAATGATGTTGGTTTTCCCTTCACGAATTAGTTTCAATCCGCGCATAATTTTCTCGTCTGTTTGTGTATCCACCGCCGAAAGGCAATCGTCGAGCAGTAAGATTTCCGGGTTGGAAATAATTGCTCTCGCAATGGAAAGCCTTTGCTTTTGTCCACCACTTAAGTTAATTCCACGCTCACCTAAAAGTGTTTCGTACTTCTCTTCAAAACCGAGAATATTTTCATGCAAATCTGCAATCTGTGCGGCCTTGGTTACTTCTTCCAATGATGCATTCGCATTTCCGAAACGTATGTTGTTTTCAATGGTGTCTGAAAATAAGAATACGTCCTGAGGGACAATGCCCATGAGGTTTCTGTATTCATTCGTTTCAAGATTTGAAGTGTCAATTCCATTTACGGTAATACTTCCAGAAGTTGGCATGTAGGCCTTCATTAATAATTGAACAATAGAAGATTTTCCCGATCCCGTATGGCCAATGAATGCAATGGTTTCTCCTTTGTGAATGCTTAATTCCAAGTTTGAAAGCGCATTGATATTAGTTTCAGGGTAAGTGAACGATACATTTTTAAATTGAAGTTCCTCGAAATGTTTCACCACTTCGTTACCACTCGGAATTGCAGAGCCTTGATTCAAGAACGCCAAGATGCGTGTCATACTTGCTTCGCCTTTCAATACTAAACTGGTCACCCATCCTACACTCGCAAATGGCCAAGTGAGTAAGTTTACGTAGAATATAAATTGAACAATTACTCCGTAAGTGATATTTCCAGCAGCAACTTCGCGAGCTCCGATATACAATGTGAGCAATGTAGAGAGTCCGACCAACATGCCAATAACGGGCATGAACAAAGCATCTGTCTTCACCAAATGCATTTGTAATTTTTTGTAAGACTGACTTTGCTTGAAGAAGTGCTTCACAAAATGATCTTCCAATCCGAATCCTTTCAACACTCGAATTCCACTCATGCTTTCTTGAACAGTGGTGGAAAGTTCGCTTTGTTGACGCTGAACGCGCTCCGTTTTTTTATTGATTCTTCTACTAACAAGAAAAATTCCAATCATCATGAAGGGCAAAGGCAATAAGGTATAGAATGTCAGCTTAGGTGAAATCTTGTACATGATACCAATGCACATGGCGAAGAGTACAATCAGATTCAACGTGTACATCACAGCCGGACCGAGGTACATGCGCACGCGGCCAACGTCCTCGCTAATGCGATTCATTAAATCTCCTGTGCGATTTACCTTGTAGAAGGAAACGTCGAGTTTTTGGTAGTGTGCGTAAATGGAATTCTTAATATCGAATTCCATCCAGCGCGACATAACAATGAGAGTCTGTCTTTGAAAGAATAAGAACAGTCCTTTGATCAAATAGAAGAATAGATACAATCCTGCTATGAGCACAGAAATGTAGATTACCCAATCTGTAAAAGCATCATTGTTTCTTGCTTCAGGAATATCATTTGAAAGTCCGAACCAACTTCTGAAAAGAGCAAGTGTTTCTGGGTAGTGAATGGTTTGAATTTTTCCCTGCGCCGCGCTCAATGCTTCAGCAAGAAAATCGACGCCTTCTCCAACTACAATGGGCGCATACACGTTGAATGCGGTGGATAGCACAATAAACAAAGTCCCGAGTAGGAATCGACCACGGTATTTCCAAAAAAGGTAATTGAGTTTAAAGAGTGCTTTCAAAATTAGAATTCAAAGTTCCAAGTGATGCTTGGTAGTATAGGAAATAGGCTTACTTGTTTAGCCGTGATTTGGAATCCGCCGTTGTCATTTGGTTTGGTGGCAAAATAAATGAAGTACGGATTCATGCGGTTATACAAGTTGTAGACAGAGAAGTTCCAGCTACTCTTGAATTTGCGTGGCTCTTCAACGACTTGATTTAACTCCGCATCGAAACGAGAACGTGTGAGTTTTCCTTTTACATTCAATGAGAAGTCAGCGCGATGATAAGGCGCCATGCGGAAGCTATTGCGCTCTCCATAAACTTCAACAAGATTTCCTTCAAAGAAATATCTTGAAACAGGAAGAGTTATGGCATTTCCTGTTGCGTAGACGAATACAAATCCAAGATCAACTCGTGGAGAAATGGTGTACATCAAGACCACGTTCATGTCGTGACGTCTGTCCCAACGTGTAGGGTACGGCTTGCCGTTATTGACTTCTTCGAATACACGCATCGTTTTCGCCCAGGTGTATCCAACCCAACCTGAAAAGTCTCCCATTCGTTTTTTAATAAAGAACTCTGCTCCGTAGCTGTAACCTCTTCCGAATACAAGCAAATTATCTATGTTGTCTCCCACGGTCTGATCAGGAGTTGACCCTTCGCGGTAATCACTTTGATTGCGCATGTCTTTGTAGTACAGCTCAACACTAGATTCCCAGCTGTCGTCAAAGAAATTCCTGAAGTAACCTACGCTCGCTTGCGAAGCTAGTTGAGGTTTTAATCGATCTGTGCTAGGAAGCCAAACATCGGTTGGTAAAGACGAAGGTGAAAGGCTTGTGAGTGTAATAAATTGCAAGTTTCGCGAAAGTGCAAACTTGAAACTAGATGATTGGTCAATTTCATAACGAACATTTAGTCGAGGTTCCAACCCTAAGTAATCCGCCACCTTTTTGTTCTTTTCGTAAACGGTGGTAATTGGAACAGTAGATCCTCCAACACTTGAAGAAGAAGTAGGGTAGGTGTAACGTGTGAATGGACCCACATGCATGAAGTATGGAACGCGCACACCAGCATTGATTCTCCATTTGTCGCTTAAGTCAAAGTCATCTTGAAAATAGGCAGCAGCTTCGTGAGAATACAATTTCACTTGCTCTCCTAGATCAAATTCTACGTCTCCGCTGGAAGCATAGGTGTTGTTTGGCGTGAATTTGTGAAAGGTGTAATCGACTCCCCATTTCATGCGGTGTGTAGGATTTGGATAAAAGCTCCATTGAAATTTAGTGCCGTAGTCTCGGATTCCGCTGCGAAGTCCAAATGTGAATTGATCTTGTTTTCCTTCGAACTGAAATTTATAATCGGTATAAGTCAAAATGGCATTCATGAAGAGCTTGCTGCCCGATTGATGTGCCCAGCGGAGCGTTCCTGTTGTATTTCCCCAAGGAATGCGAGTGGAAAATCCGGCGTCCGAGCTGTTAAATGAGAAAACGTCTTTACCTGTATAAACACTTGCAAATAATTGGTCTCGGTTCGAAAGTCTGTAGTTGAATTTGGCGTTCAGATCATAAAAGAAATAACCCGAGCCGTTAAATCCGCTTTCTGGGTTAATGAATGGTTTGGCCAACACATCTATGTATGTTCTTCTTCCAGATAAAATGAAAGAGGAGGTGTCTTTTTTAATTGGCCCTTCCACGGTGAAGCGGCTGGCTATTGTTCCAATTCCCCCAGCTCCGTGAAACGACTTGCTGTTACCTTCTTTTAGATTAATATCCAGGACAGAAGAAAGCCTTCCACCGTAAGATGCCGGTCCGCCACCTTTGGTAATTTCAATATTCTTAACGGCGTCAGCATTGAATACACTGAAAAATCCAAACAGGTGTGAGGCATTGTAAACGGTTGAATTGTCGAGTAGAATTAAATTCTGATCCACGCCACCGCCTCGAACATAAAAACCTGCATTTCCCTCTCCGCTGCTCTGAACTCCGGGTAAAAGCGTTATGGTCTTTAAAATATCGACCTCTCCGAAGATTACAGGTATTTTCTTGATTTGGTCAATTCCGATTTCAATTTTACCCATGTCGGTGCTTCCAACATTCTCTTTGCGCGTTCCCTCGATGATTACAGGACCACCGGTAAAGGAAACTGGACTAAGTTCGAAATCTTTGTGAAGGTTCGCCTGAAGTTTCAAATTTGCCGTCAGAGTTTCGTAACCAACACATCGCAATTCCATTTCGTAATTTCCTGCTGGAAGTGTAATGGAATAAAAACCGAAGCTATTGGTTGAAGCTCCTTTGTTTAATGATTTAATGAAGACTATTGCTCCAATGATGCTTTCACCAGTTTTTTGGTCACGCACTTCTCCACTAACGGCGTAGTTCTGAGCAAAGGAGGTCGTTCCAAGCAATAAAGAGAGAAGTAAAAGAATTACGCTGTTTTTCATGTTGAAATTTCGAGTGCGAAGTTAATTCGATACTACTTGAGGAAACATTATTTTTTTCGATTTGTTCTACATTGTAATTTCGCGGTCAAATGAAAAAATCTTTTGCGCTCTTTGTGATCTTACACGTTGCATTTTTGGCCTTTGGTCAACTTGCAAACCGCACGACCTATGCAGTCAGAGCGGAGAAGGCGCCGGTTCTTGATGGTTTGCTCACTGATGAGGCTTGGGGCAAAGCTCCGGTAACCGATCAGTTTTGGGGCCAACAGCCTTTTCCTGGTAGACTTCAAAACCACAACACCGAGGTTAGGGTGGTTTATACAAACGAGGCCTTGTATGTGGGTATGTATGCGTTTGATTCTGCACCGGATAGTATTCTTCAACAATTAACAGGAAGAGACGGAGATGGAAATTCCGATTACGTTGGGGTTGCTTTGAATTGCTATAAAGACGGAGTAACGGGTTATATGTTCGCTGTGTCCCCAAGAGGAGAGCAGTATGATGCGAGACAATCTGCGAATGGCGAAGATGCTTCCTGGAATGCGGTATGGGATTGTAAAACGAAGATTGTTAAGGACGGTTGGATAGCAGAATTTAAAATTCCTTATGCAGCTTTACGTTTCCCGAATTTACCAGAACAGCATTGGCACGTGAACTTTGTGCGAGAGATTCGAAGAACGCGCATTCAGGCTAACTGGAGTTTTGTAGATCCCGCAGGTCCGGGATTCTTAGCGCAAATGGGTCATTTAAAGGGAATCAATGGAATTATTCCTCCAAAGAGAATTTTTTTCTATCCCTATATTTCTACCTATAGCCAAAAAGATCAGTCAGGGTCAAACGAATTTGCATACAACGCAGGAATGGATTTGAAGATTGGATTGAATGAGGCGTATACCCTTGATGCTACCCTAATTCCGGACTTTGGTCAGACCATTAGCGATCAGTTAATCTTGAATTTGACTCCTTATGAGATTCAGTTTCAGGATAACCGTCCGTTTTTCAATGAAGGATTGGAATTGTATGAGCGCGGAGAGATATTTTATTCACGAAGAATAGGTGACACGCCTTTTGGGTATTACGGAGCCAGCTCAAACTTGAGAGAGAACGAAGTTTTAATTTCCAATCCGTCACAGCAAAGGGTAATTAATAGCACGAAAATCGGTGGGCGGAATTCGAAGGGTTTGGCTATAGGATTTCTGAATAGTTTGACAGCTGAAACCTACTCAGATTATAGAGACACCCTTACCGGAAGAGTAAGATCTGAATTGACCAATCCGATTACGAATTCGAATGTTTTTGTAGTTGATCAGAATTTACCCAATAACTCGTTTGTCTCTTTTACAAATACCAATCTGACCAGATCTGGAAAGGCCTACGATGCCAATGTAAGCGCTATGGAGGGAACTTTCAGGGATAAGAAGAACACCTATGAATTACATGTTCATGGTGCATACTCCATGAAGAATGGGTTGGATCAATTTGACAATACTCCCGATGATAAAAACGGAGGAATGGGTGAGGTGAGATTTTCGAAAGTGAGTGGAAACTTCAATTTTCAGTTGTCTCATTACACAGAAACCGATACCTATGATCCAAATGATTTAGGTTTTCTTCAAGCGAATAACGAACAAGTGAATACGGCAACCATAGGATATAACATATACAAGCCTTTTTGGAAGTTGAATAAAGCTTGGACGAATTTTACTTATTCTCGCTCGAATTTATACCTACCGCAGGCATTTACTTCGAATTATATCGATGGTGAATTTACTGTTATCACAAACAAGTTTCTTTATATCAATTTGAATTACGATTCAAATCCAACGCGAGGGTTTGATTATTTCGAACCACGTGTGGACGGTATGAAATTCCAAACCTATAAATACTTCAGAGGCGGAATCTATTTGAGTTCAGATTATCGAAAGCGCTTGGCCATTGATGCTGGAACGGGTTATGGTGCATACGAAAATGATGGACGTTATGTGTTTAATTGGCGCGTTTCTCCGCGTTTCCGTTTGAACGACAAGTGGATGTTCACCTATGTGTACAGCAAGCAGCAGCACTTTAACGATTTGGGGTTTGCAACGTTTGATGAGAACGGGCCGGTGTTCGGAAGACGCGATGCAATCTCTCATACCAACGTATTAACCGTTGCTTTTGCATTTAATCCAGTAAATAGTATGAACGTAAGATTCCGTCATTATTGGGGTTATTCACGCTACCACGAATTCTTCGGCTTGAACAACGACGGAACATTGGGTGCCACCAATTACAATGGATTTAATTCGGAAACGAATGACTATTCGTTGGCTAACCGTAATTTCAATTCGTTAACGGTAGATTTGTTTTACAAGTGGATCTTTAGACCAGGCAGTGAAATGATTTTCGCTTGGAAGTATGCCATAGTTAATGAAGATAATCAAATAGCCGCAGATTTATTGTCAGACTTCAGATATACAACGGAGTTGCCTTTCAGCAATTCGGTTTCAATTAGGTTAATTTACTTCCTAGATTACCGAATGCTTTCCAAAAACAAAGGGGAAGGGGTATACAAATACCAATAAAATCTTTTAACTTTAGTGGTGCAACCCTTTTTGAAGGGCTATTGTCTATGTTTTAAGAATGGAGGAAAAAACACTCATACAAGGATGCATTGGTGGCGATAAATCGTCGCAGCACTTGTTGTACAAGAAGTTTTCTTCCTTGGTTTATGGTATTTGCTTGCGTTACGCAAAGAATAAGATGGAGGCGGAAGATTCTATGCAGGAAGTATTTGTAAAGATTTACAATCACCTGAAAGATTATCAATCTGCTGGAAGTTTTGAGGGGTGGGTAAGACGCATAGCTGTTAACACCGCAATTACGAGTTACAGAAAGAATTTAAAGGGCCGGTTGGAAGATGAAATCGATGACCGTTCTGAATATGCGACAAGTTTGGTAGAACATCATGATGTGGATTACACCATGGAAGAACTCATGATTTGTGTTCAAGCACTTCCAGATGGATATCGCACCGTTTTCAACTTGTATGCTGTTGAAGGATATAAGCATAAAGAAATCGCAGAGATGTTGGGAATTGATGTAAATACATCGAAGTCTCAATTTTCAAGAGCGAAAGGACATTTACAAAAAGCGTTGCTTGATTTAAGCTCGCGTAAAACAGTATTAGAAGCATAAGCGTATGGAAAATTTAATGAATAAGATCGCAGGAGATCTAAAGAATTTCGCTCCACAAGCCCCTGCCGGAATGGAAGAGCGTATTCAAAAGGAACTAAACAAGAAAAAGTCGTTTTGGAGTTTCTCTTGGTATACCATGAATGTGTATGTGGTAGCATTAGTGGGTGCAGGTGTGTTGGCTTTGGTCTTTTCGAATCGAGGCGAGAACAATGTTGTAGCCCAGGTTTCAACCCCAGTAACAGCTGAAGTAAAGGCAACTCCTTCAGCTGTTGTTGATTTGAATAAGAATGATCAAGTGATTTTGAATGTAGAAAATGAAAAGGTTTCTACTCCAGTAAAAACCACAAGACAATCAAGAATTGTTCAAGAAGAAACAAGCGTTTCGGCATTGGTAGTTGAGAATTGCCAAACTGCCTCAATTGTTGAGCCTTCTGTTGTTGAGCCTGCTATTATAGAGGTCGCAGAAACTGTTGAAGTTCAGAGAATGCCAGAGGAAATTCAAGTTCCCTACCCAAAGAAAGAGGTGACCAAAGCGAAAGGTAGATCGCTCAAATTGACAAGATTTACCGGGAAGTAAATCCCTACATTCGCGGAACAATGCGATATTTTTGGTTAATAGGTTTGTTTGTTTTAATTGCCCAAGACTCTTGGGCTTTTGTCGTTTCAGACACGCTTATTATCGACGGTGAGATTGTGTATTTGCAAGAACGCGATATCCCACTTTCGGATTCATTGAGTAATTCACGAAGAAGTGATTTCAAAGAAAAGAAGAAACCTGTAGTTTGGGGTCTTGATGCTGCTTATGGAATACAAATCACGGATTTCTCCATTTCAAATTTCAATAATCAAGATCTTATCAGCGTGAGTGAATTCTCAGGTCTCTCGAATAAGACGTTTTATCACTCTGGATTGTCATTGGGTGGCTATTTTCGGGTTCATCGGAACATCGAGATTGGAACTTCAATAAACATTTCCGTGGGTGGGGTTTCCGAATCAAGCGCGCTTATTAACACCTCGAGTAATTCGGTTTCCTTTTACTTGAATGAAAATCAGATTCAACATGTTTTTCAAACTGAAGTGCAACCTCAGGTTTTTGAATTGGACACAGCAGTGGTTTCTACATTCTCACAAGATTTTAGCCTTTCTTCTTTGCAAATTCCTCTGAAATTTCGGTTTTATGTGAATGAGTTTACAATGAAGTCGAAATGGAGAGCGTATGGTGAAATTTCACCCATCTATCGTTCATTCAAACTGAAAAGCAATTCGCCAGACGCAAGTCAAATGTTATTTATAAAAGCTTCAGGTGATTTTGAATATCTTAATTTGATGAATCAGAATTGGCACAGATTCGGAGTGCTAGTTGGTGTGGGCTCAGAGTTTCAAATAACGAAAAGATTAAACGCCTTCGTTCAGGCGAATTGGAGTTTTCCGCCTATGAATATTTCTGATTCCAATCGAGCGAATTACTTCACCCAGTATAGCAATCTATTTTTCGGAATTCGAGTGTTAATGAATGACGGCAAATAATATGAAAGCTTTAACTTATCTTCGTGACATGCGACATTACTTATTACTCATTTTTTTGACGGCGTCGATTTCTGCAAGCGCACAATTTACAAATCCGAGTTTCGAGCAAAATACCGCTATGCCCCAACTGCTTGGCGAATGGAATAAAGTAATTGGTTGGACCAATGCCGGAAGTGATGTGGCCGCCCCAGATTATTACAAAGTAGGAGCCAGTGCTTCTTGTGATTTGCCAGAGACTCCTTATGCAATTCTCAATGCGCAAAATGGAAATGCGGTTATTGGGTTGCAGTTATGTGGAAGACAATACACAAATAAAAGAGGCTACCTGCAGACACAATTGCAAGCACCTCTGGTTCGTGGAAAGAAATACAAGTTTTCGTTTTATTTGTCGAACGGTAGATTAACTCCAACAAGCAACGCCGGTTTGTCTATCGATCGAATAGGAGTTTATATATCTTCTTTTGCGCCCGTTCAAACAGGTTTTGATCCTCTTTACTTCACACCACAATTTGCAATAGATACTGTATTTTATTCAGAAACTTGGCGAAAAGTAAGCTTCGAATATGTACCCCTTATTGACGATGAGAAATTTATTACGTTGGGTGTATTTGGTTCAGATTCTGAGCGTGAAATTGTGATAGAGGGTCCAGGAAACCCTGAAGTGGGTTATTATTTCGTTGATAATTTTTCTTGTATTGAAATAGACGGAGATAATGTTCCCGGTGAGAATACGATTGACAAAGGTCCTGCACCTGAAAAGGTGAATTACGTGTTTGTTCCGAATTCATTTACTCCAAATGGTGATGGACAGAACGATGTATTTATGCCGGTTGGAGAAGCAGGAAATATAATTAGCGTTGAAGTTTTCTCGCGTTGGGGAGAAATACTCTTTCAATCGAAGAATGTTCCAAACCCGATGTGGGATGGGACTAACGGAAAGGGCGTCTGTCCAGATGGCACGTACTATTACGTTATTAAGTACCGCATTCCTAAAACAGGTGAAGAGGGAACACAGTCGGGGTATGTAACACTTCTGCGCTAGTAGCAGTACCTTCGCACCATGAAGGTTATTCAAGAAGTTCCGCTTAAAGTTTCTCCGTTGGTTCAAGATTTATTGAATCAATCGGAACAAGTGAGAACGTTTGTTTCAGATTTTTTTTCGAATGAGAATTGCATTTCAGCTGCACGCAACAGATCGTTTTCAAACGAGAGTCGCGACGTTTTAGTTGCGCAATTGACTTTACAATATGCCAATAATGTCGCTTCAGATAAAGTGAAAAAGAATATTCTCTCGCTACAATCTGATTCGAGTTTTACTGTGGTAACGGGACATCAGATTTGTTCTGCTGGCGGACCGCTTTATCTGATTTATAAAATATTTTCAGCTATTCGAATTACACAGGAGTTGAATGCCTCTCAAAACGAGTTTCATTTTGTACCTGTCTATTGGATGGCAACAGAGGATCATGATATTGAAGAGATTCGTCACTTCCATTGGGGAAATGAAAAGGTTGAACTCGCAACGGCATTCGAAGGTATTGCGGGTGAACTTCCAACAGAGGATTTTCTTTCTTGGTTGAATGAAAAAAGAGCTGAAGGAAAATTCAATGACATTGGATTAAGTGAACTGTTCATTCAGGCTTATTCGAAAAAGAACTTTGCAGATGCTACGCGTTATTGGGTGAATGAATTGCTGGGTGAATACGGAGTGGTTTGTATAGATGGAAATGATGGCGCGCTGAAAGCATTGGCAAGTGGTCTTTTCGAAAAGGAAATTGAAGAAAAATTCGTTTTTTCTGAAGTGTCGAGAACCAATTTAGAACTCGAAAATTCCGGATACAATCCGAATATTCAGCCAAGGAATTTCAATTTATTTTGGTTGAAGAAGGAGTCGGGAAATATCATTCGGAAGCGCATCGATTTGAAGGACAAGGTTTTTCAAGCGAGTGATGGTACGCAACATTTTACATCGGAAGATCTCATGCAGATTCGAAGTGAACTGAGTCCGAATGTCTTGCTGCGTCCGCTTTACCAAGAAACTATTCTGCCGAACATTGTCTATATCGGAGGTCCTTCCGAACTGGGCTATTGGCTTCAGTTGAAGAATGCTTTTAATGCTGCAGAGCTTCCAATGCCGTTGTTAGCTCATCGTCTATCAATGGTCCTTGTTCGCAAGCGTGATTTGGAATTCGTTTCGAAAAATAATTTGAACATTTCAGAATTGGTGCAAGAGAAGTTGCTCGATGCGCAGAAGAAAATGTTAGGTGCAATGAATGCGAAGTCTTTTGAAAATGAAATTTCAACGACATCGGAAAACTTCGAGAAGTTGCGTAGTTATATTTCGGAAGTAGATGCTTCATTAATTGGATGGTTGAGCGCCGAAGAGAAGAGGCAACTAGATCAGTGGAGCAGCATCGAACAGAAAATTAAAAAGGCAATCAAGTGCAAGGAGGAAGTGAAGTTCCATCAGCTCGAGAAATTCTTTGCCTTTACGAACCCCAATCATATTCAACAAGAGCGTGTCTTTTCGCTTCTCTATTCAGCGGAGATTGTAGGTTGGAATGAGCTAAAGTCAGTGCTTGAACAATTAGACCCTTTTAAGCATTCAAGTACAATTGCAGGATAATCGCTGCGCTTACTTTATCTAAGTTTTCTTTTTTCTGACGTTGGCTTTTTCGCATGCCACCTTGGTAAAGGGCTTCAGCTGCAAGTTGACTGCTATTTCGCTCATCAATGCGCACTAATTCAATCAAAGGGAATTGCTTTCTTAACCAATCTGCAAATTCATTTTGCTTCACTGTTATTGGAGCCTCTGTATCGTCGGCATGACGTGCTTCTCCCAAAACCAACGTGGTTATTTTTTCTTTCGGAACAAGTTGAATCAAATGCGCTTTTAGTTTGTCGGTTGGAATAGTTTCCAAAGGAGAAGCCACTATGCGAAGACTGTCTGTAATGGCAAGGCCTGTTCTTTTTTCACCGTAATCTATTCCCAAGGCCTTTGACATGTTTTCGCTTATTTTTGACGAAATTATAGTAAAAGCATGTTACAACACAAAGAGACTATCGAATTAGCGTGGGAGAACAGAGAATTATTGAAGAGTGAGAGCACACGCGCTGCCATTCGTGAGATTATTGAAGCCTTAGATAAAGGGAAGTTAAGAGTTGCAGAACCGATTGAAAATGGCAATTGGCAAGTCAACGACTGGGTGAAGAAGGCAGTGATTTTATATTTCCCAATTCAAGAAATGAAAACCATTGAGGTGGGGCCTTTTGAATTTCATGATAAAATGGAATTGAAAAAGGACTATGCTGCGCAGGGCGTGCGCGTAGTACCACACGCTGTTGCTCGTTACGGCGCACATCTGGAAGCAGGCGTTATCATGATGCCGAGCTATGTGAACATAGGCGCTTATGTAGGTGCGGGAACTATGGTAGATACTTGGGCAACTGTGGGTTCATGTGCACAGATCGGAAAGAATGTTCACCTCAGCGGTGGAGTTGGAATTGGAGGAGTGTTAGAACCTGTTCAAGCGGCTCCCGTTATTATAGAAGACGATTGTTTCATCGGTTCGCGTTGCATTGTTGTTGAAGGAGTAAGAGTGCGAAAGGAAGCCGTTCTTGGAGCGAATGTGGTGCTAACACAATCAACTAAAATTGTAGATGTAACTGGAAAGGAACCTATTATTTATATTGGCGAAGTTCCTGAGCGTTCAGTCGTAATTCCGGGAAGCTTTACGAAGCATTTTCCTGCAGGAGAATTTCAAGTGCCATGCGCATTAATCATAGGAAAAAGAAAAGAAAGCACCGACTTAAAAACTTCACTTAACGCGGCATTACGCGAATACAACGTAGCCGTTTAATTTCAATTATAAATGAAAAAAATAATCCTAACTTTATTTATTGCAGCGCATGCGTTCGCAATGAACGCTCAGAAATCTGCAATTGATAAGGTTGCGAATGCAGCTTGCGAATGCATTAATAATACTGAACTCGATCCGAGCATTACTCAGCAGGATGCTGAGCTTTTATTAGGTCAATGCATGGGTCCTTCGATGTTGGAGAATATGCAGGGATTGATGAAAGAAATGAAGTTGAAGGAATTCAATCAAGAAAGCGGTTATCAAATAGGAATTGAAGTTGGGAAAAAGTTAGCTGCTGTCTGTCCGAAATTTATAGAGCTGTCTTTGATTATGGCTCGCAACGGCAGAGAAGAATTAGCTCTAGAAGATGTTGAGGATACAATAGAGGATGAGACTGTACAGGAAGACGATACAGAACTAGGAACTGCTTCAGGAAGGTTTGTTCGTGAAGAAGGAGGAGCACTGCGTTACATTGTTGTTAATGTAAATGGCGTTGAAGAGAAATTTCTTTGGTTGTATTGGTTCGATGGAGCAGATGACCTTATTGTTGACCCTTCATTTTATTTGAACCGTGAAGTATATGTCGAATATGTAGATTTTGAAATGTTCGATGGTATTTCAAGAACGTATCTTCCTGTTAAAGTTTTAGTAAGCCTACTGGGCAACGAATAGGTATGAAATTTCTTATTATTCAAACAGCGTTTATTGGCGATGTAGTCTTGGCAACGCCCATGGCTGAAGCATTGGCGCAAATGGATAATGTTGAAATTCATTTTTTAGTTCGAAAGGGAAACGAGTCTTTGTTGGAGAATAATCCATTTATTCATCGCGTTTGGATTTGGAATAAAAGTCAAAATAAGTTCAGCAATCTCATCAAGTTGAGTGCTGAAATTAGAAGAGAGAAATTTGATTGTGTAGTGAATTTGCAACGCTTTGCCTCAAGCGGATTTCTAACTTTTAGAAGTGATGCTCAGAAGAAAATAGGATTTCAAGAAAATCCATTTTCATTTTGTTTTACTTCGAAGTTTAAGCACGAGGTGAACAACGGTATGCACGAAGTTCTTAGAAATTTAGAGTTGATTCGCGAGTTTGTGCCAGGCGATTTTCCACCGAAGTTGTTTCCTTCTGTTCGTGATTTTGAGAAGGTCTCTGCATACAAGAGTATGTCTTATGTGTGTGTTGCGCCTTCATCGGTTTGGTTCACCAAGCAATGGCCCAAGGCGAATTTCATTCAACTTGTAAAAGAACTTTCGAAGAAGCATCACGTTTTTTTGTTGGGTGCAAAATCAGATTTTAATTTATGCGAAGAGGTGGGAGGAGTTGATAATTCAAATGCAACAAACCTCTGTGGTAAATTAAGTTTTTTGGAATCGGCTGCCCTCATGCGCGACGCTGCAATGAATTTCGTAAACGATAGCGCTCCTATGCATTTCGCTTCGGCGATGAATGCACCTACGACAGCTTTCTTCTGCTCTACGATTCCGGAATTTGGATTTGGACCCCTTTCGGAACGTTCGCGTATTGTTGAGTCAAGCGAAAATTTAGCGTGCAGACCATGCGGATTGCATGGAAAGAAGACTTGTCCGCGAGGACATTTTAAATGCGGTGAATCTTCACCTGAGCAGATCGAATTGCTTGCACAATGCTAGAAATGTTCAAAGATTGGAAGTGCCCAGAAGGCAAGAACATTGTGTTAATGGGTTCTTGTTTTTCAGATAACCTGAAGCCGTTTTTGGAGGAGAAGGATTTCCGTGTAACGTCAAATGTTTTTGGAACCCTATTTCACCCCATTCCCATTTTCAATTGGTTGAAATATGCTTGCGCGAATGGCATTTCCGAAGATGAAATGCAACTTGTCTTTCATGAAGAAATTTGGAAGTCTTTGGGTGGAGGTAAGGCGCTTCGGTTGAATTCAAAAGAAGAATTGAAGGAATTGATTCATTCTAAGTTGAATGTTCTTCATGAAGAATTAAAATCAGCGGACACGTTGGTAATCACTTTGGGAACAGCCCATGCATGGATTCACGAGGAATTTGGTGTGGTAGGAAATTGTCAGCGATTACCTCAACAAAAATTCAAGCAAGAATTGATTTCATTGGATGAAATGATTCGAATAGGAAAGGAGACCATTTGTCTATTGAAACAATTCAATTCAGATTTGAAAATAGTATTTACAGTTTCACCGGTTAAGCATTGGCGAATGGGTGTGGTAGAAAATGCTAGGACCAAAGCGAGGTGCATGGAATTGGCCCACGTGCTATGTGAAATGACAAATTCAGTCTATTTCCCTTCTTATGAGTTTATTTCAGATGTTCTTCGCAGCGATGAATATTTTGAAGTTGATCGTTGTCATCCGAATGAAAAGGCCATTGCTTTAGTTGCTGAGAATTTTTTGAAGTAAAAAAAAAAGGCCGAAGCCCGTTTTTATTAGAAGTTAATTTGTGCTTGAATTCTCATTAGATTTCCTTTCTGGAAATTGTCTTGCTTGGCGTAGTCTTCATATCTGCGCTCAGACATAGTGTACATGACAACGAGTTCGAATGATTTAGCAGGTTGCCACTCAACACCAAATTCTAATTCTTTAACATCGTAGCTACGAGCATCAAGTTCATGTTTTTTTCCGCCTTGGTAGCGTTGAATTCTTGTAAAGGGAATGAACGTTTGGTTTTCAAGATCGAGTTTGTATGAAAAAGTTGCATATCCACCTTTTAAGGATTTTGTAGAAATAGAGTCTGTAAGATTGTCAAATTCAGGACCTCTACCAATGTTGTATTCTGCTTGAATACCAAATGGTTTCGGGTATAAGATGAAAGAAGCAGCAACACGCTCATCGGCATAGGTCTTGTCGTCATTTATTTTAACACCAGAGCTTAGTTGGGAAGAAGAAAAAGTATACAGTCCTTTATAGGATTGGATTCCAAGTTCAACAATCTGATTTTTCACTTGGAAAGGGTATGAAAGTCGCGCTGCAACATGACGATTCTCATTTGCTTCGGGTTTATTTGCTGTTTGTCCGTTGTACATACCAATTCCAAACACTCCATAATCTCCAGATCCCTTTAATCCGTCTTTAACCAATGAGGAGAATAGTTTTCGTGTCTCCTTTGGAGCCCAATAAAAGAATACCCCCATGTCACGTTCGTTGCTTACAGCGCTGTTTAATGCATCGTTACGATCGAGTGGAAGTCTATTTTGACTAGACTGCATATTCTCAAAACCAAAGGGGATTTTACTTTGTCCAACACGCACGCGAAATTCATTGTCAGAATCAAGACCTAAATCGAAATATGCATCTCTTATTTGTCCGAAATGAAGACCTGTTGAAGAAGCAGAACTTGCGAAATCTGGCTGAATGTATACGTATGCGCGAGGACTTATTTGACCATATAAGATGATACGCATGCGACGCATGAAAAATCCATTATCACCACCCCAACTTTTGTCACATTGTTCGCAACCTAAATCTGGATTGGTAACAAGAAGACCATTGTATCTTATTTGAGAGTATCCTCTTAAAGAGATAGTTTCAAACCATTTTTTTTCTTCTTTTGGTTTGTCGGTTTGCGCAAATGAGGCAAGGGAGAACATGATTAGAAGTAGACTGAATACCTGTTTTTTCATATTTTTTGGGTTAGTTGTAATACTCACGTAACATATAATTAACGCTGGCAAAACTATAGGTGTGATTTTGACGCTGTGCTACGGTAGAATTACCAATATGTTAAGAAAAAGTTAAGTGAAATTGGGAAGTGAGTCAAGTTTGAAGCGTAAAAACAACCTCTCCTTAACATTCACATAACATAAGAAGGCGTAGTTTGCAGCGTAAAATCACAAACTATGAAAATCTCTAGACTATT
>JBILTL010000059.1:0-12330 GCA_044371535.1 Flavobacteriales bacterium
ACAAGTTTTGTACACAGAGCATTGCCAAAGTTGTCACGCGTTAAAAGATCCAGCCTCTGAAGGCGTTCGCGGATGGAAACACCATGTTCCAGAAATGGTTGAAATGGCAAACAAGGACAAAGGTGCAGGCATTGACAAGAAGGAAGAGCAAGCGATTCTTCGTTACTTGGTGACGATGGGACCCCTAAAAAAATCGTAAAAGGAACTTTGTTCCTTCAATCACTGCGTGATCAATCATCTACGATGATCAATTGCGTTGCAATCAATCACTACGTAATCAATCGTTCCGATTTCACCGAAGGTTTGATCCGCAGGATTGATCTAAAAGATTGATTCGAAGAATTGATCACGCAGTGATTGATTGCTTCGCAATTAAAAGCTCGGACACGCAATCGTCCTAAACTTACCCTTCGAAACTTTCATAGACTTCGGAGTCTTGATGCTGTAGCCGAGGGTGAAAGTTTTGCTTTCACCAGGTGCTAACTTTATATTCCAAGAAAGTTTGCCGGTGTTCTTTTCTAAAACGGCTCCAGAGATTTCCAACATAGCGACTTCAATTTGTCCATCGGAAGAAATTGGTAATTGGTCTTCCAACAAAACATTGATCTCTTTGTCGCGGTTGTTGCGAACGGTAGTTTCGAAATAGAACGTTTCTTTTTCGTTGTTTCCTAACAACTGACGCTTACTTAATTCAGATTGCTTCTTGCGTGACAATGCTACGCGCTTGTCTCTTCCCAATGAAAGTGAAAGCGTATCGTCGACAGATGCAGTATTGATAAAGCTCTGTCCGAGATAGGCTCCAGCGAAATAGACACTCGCCTTTCCACTTACCAAATTCAAGGTGTTCCAACCAACAACCTTCGCCATTAAAAACGCATCGGCGTCTTGCTTCGGCACTGCGTAATGCATGTAGGTCGCAGGCAGTGAATAAGAGGTAACATCCACCACATAAGGCTTGCCGTCTGATAGAATGGTGTAAGGCAATTCAATTTCGAATTCTGCACTCAACTCCTGAACGGCCACTTGCTGAAAGGCTACATCGCCACCCCTGTCTTCTTTCTTCAAATAATCGCTGCGATTGCTCTTCATGTCCATGATCATCACCGACTCTAAATTCTTTTGAACTCCCGCTATTCTTTGTGTCGACTCTGCTACGTCCCAAGTCTCTAACCTTGGCTTCTCAGCTCCTTGAAGAGGCTCGCTCGTGCTTAAAATCATTAACACTTCTGTCCAATCCAATCCTGATTTATTGAACACATTCGCGTGATAATCTAACTTCACCGGATCAACCGCATTCTCTGCGCGAACATCGTACTTCGGCGCCCAACCGGCATTGCGAACCAAATATTTCAACGTGAAGATGGCTTCTCCTCTCGTCTTTGCATCGAGTACAACTGTAACTTCAGAAGTAGGCGGATTTTCTTTCGCATTCAATTCTTGCAATTGCGCCGTGTAACTGGCTGACTCTTTAATGAGCTTGCGCTCTTCGGCATCTGCCTTCAACAAGAAAACATTGATCTCATTGTTGCGTTTGCGGAAGAAATCGGCAGCCTTTTCAATTTCAGCAATGGGCACATTGTTCGATGTTCCGCCAATGGCTTCGTTGCGAAATAACATGTCGCGTTCCTTTGCATAGACACCTTTCTCTGCGCGAAGCACAGCCAACTTCTCTTCCACCAAAGCCGACTTCTCTTGCAATTCTGCAATCTTCGCATTCGGCGCCTGCACTTTCAAATAATTGTTTCGAATGGAAACACTTTGAAAGACCACGTTTTTATTTCCACATTCCAACACTACACTCTCGGGTTGCATGTCTGCACTTAATCCCGTGAACACTACTGTCTGTTTCCCTTGTGAAACCTGTGTTTCAGCGGTATGCACCAACTGCGCACCTTGAAGATACACTGTTACTTGCGTAATCTTCGAGGACACATTCGTTTGTGCGAACATTCCTATCGAAACAAAAAACAATGCGCTAAATGCAAAAAGATTTTTCATATTTAAAATTTATATTGAAGAGAAATTTCGTGATTCGAATGTTGAAGTGATTTGTGTTTGTCGCTTGCCAGTCCCGTGTATACGCCAACAAATTTTCTATAGATAAGCATACCTCGAATGTATGCTCCGCTGTGCACATTATCCCATGTTCGCACTCCCATTCCAACGGCATATTTTCGGGTTGAAAAGTTAAGTCCTCCTTGGTACTGACGAAGCTTCGATTCATTTTCGAATCCACGCTTATAGATTCCTGAAAAAGCTAAGGTTGACCTTCTCGATAGATTCAGTAACGACCATCCCACTTGCGTGCACAACACCTGCGAAACATTTTTCACTTCGTTATTGAATGGCATGACTTGAAGGTCATTCGACTTGTAAGACAAACCAACCATGAACTTTCCAGCTGGATTACTCATCACATTCAAGCCAACCGCATAAGCAAAATTTTGATTTTCATAATTTGAAAACTCCGCACGTCCACCAATTCCCACGTGCAAATTGCTACGTGTGGTGTACGAATGCGTAGCGAATTGAAGGGCTGCTGCATTGAACGCGTTTGAATTCTGATAAACATCGACACCCACTGCCGAATAGATCTTATCTAAATTCATTTGTCCTTGTAATCCTCTTCCTCCCGACGATTGATAATAAGCACCTGCTTTGTTATAGTCCATGGGTGAAACCACAAACGATGGATTTTCACTTGGCAAAAACGACATCGGATTCAACGAACGGAATTGTGCGTTCGCATGCAGCGACAATGAAAAAAGTATGAGGAATAAAATACGTCCCATCTTAGCGAAGATAAGCCTTCAATCGATTAGCCGCTTCCAATAACTCATGATCTTCCTTCGCGAAGCAAAAACGCAAACGTTTTTCTGTGCTTCCGTTTTCATAGAAAGGTGAAAGTGGAATGCTTGTGACCTTCGCTTCCTTGTTCAGCTTCACCGCGAAATCGAAATCTGATTCGTTTGAAATTTCACTGTAATCGAGCACTTGGAAATACGTTCCTGCGCAAGGCAAGGCTCTCCAGGAGCTGCCCGCGAGAGCTTCCACAAATAAATTTCGTTTGCGCTCGTACATGCGCGAAATCTCAGAATAGTCAACCGTCTTCATGTATTCGGCAATGGCAATTTGAAAGGGAGCGTTGCAGGTGAAGACATTGAACTGATGTTGCTTTCGGAATTCAACCATCCACTTCGCATCGCATACGGCGTAGCCCAATTTCCATCCAGTAGCATGAAACGTTTTCCCGAAGGAATACACCAACATCATGCGCTCGCGCATTTCCGAGAACTGCGCCAAGCTCTCGTGCTTTCTTCCATCGAATACAATGTGTTCATACACTTCATCGGAAATCACAAACACATTTGTATCACGAACGACTTCTAAAAGTTTGTGCGCATCAGCTAACGTATTCACTGCGCCCGTAGGATTGTGCGGCGTATTCACCAACATCAATTTTGTACGATCATTAATGGCAGCCTTCACTTTGTCCCATGGAATATGAAAGTCTTCTCCTTCCAATTCAATCCAAACAACCTTTCCACCGTTCAACTCTACTGCGGGTGCATAGCAGTCATATGCAGGAGCAAACAAAATCACTTCATCTCCAGGAAAAATTAATGTTGAAATAGCCGTGAAGATGGCTTGCGAAGCGCCCGCGGTGATGTTAACTTCGGTATTCCAATCGTAGTTGCAGCCGTGACGTGCATTGAGTTGCTCTGTAATTATTTGTCGAAGCACAGGCATACCAGGCATGGGGGCGTATTGATTGAATCCGTCCTTCATGGCCTTGGTCACCAAGTCTATTAATTTTTCGTCTATTGGAAATCCTGGGAATCCTTGTCCCAAATTCAACGCGCCTTCTTGCACAGCAAGTGCAGACATGGTTGTGAAGATAGTCGTTCCTACGTTTGGCAATTTCGATTTCATGGAACGAAGATAAAGACGACGCGTCGTTGCACAAGATTCCTTAATTTCACGGACATGAAGAAGGCTACACTCATTCACATTCTGTTTCTCATTCTCATTCTACCCTCAACGCTTTGCGCACAGGAGATTCCGACTGCACTTGGATATTCCAGTAAAATTTCCGGAGAGGAGATTAAGTATTTTTCGCCCTTGCATGAATTTGCAAATACAGCGTTACTTACCAGAGCGAACGGAAATTCACCCATTACACTTCAACTTGAAATGGAAGAATCTGAAAGTGAACTGCGAACTTTTGAACTCCTCCTTGGACATTCAACCGGCACAAGCAGTGGCGATCGAGAATTCATTTTTTCGATAGACGGCAAGGAACTTTTCCGGTTCGAAACTTCACCAAAAGAACCGCTTGGCACCGTGAAATCCGGACGAAGCGATGACGACATTGCATTCGAATTTCGAAGCTTGGAGCAAGACATTAACAAAGACGCTTTCGGATTTATTCGAATAGAAATTCCAGATAGACTCATTCAAAAAGGCGAACTTACTGTCGTTGGTGTGAACGCTGAAAGTCGCGATTGGCTTATGGTTTTCGAGTACAAGCGTTCTTTGAAAATGATTACTTCGCCTACGCAATTGGTGTTGCGAAAGAGCAACAAATTGCAAATGAATGTGGCTGTTGACTTTCCGTATTTGCATTTCAAACCACCGAGCATGAAAGTGGTTTCGAAGTATTTCGAAAACACATTTCCTGTTATTACGGGATACAATTCCATTTCCATTGAAAGTTATCCTGCCGATTTCACGGGCATTGATACGCTTCGCTATTACTTGGGAAAGAAATTGGTGCATACCGAGTTGGTGGCTATTCAGACGAGGAAGAATTTCGACTTCCACATTATACATCATTCCCACAACGACATTGGCTACTCGCATCTTCAAACTGAAGTTGAAAAAATTCAAACTGAAAATATTTACAAAGCCATTCGTTGGTCTATTGTGCCCTACCCAGACGACTGTCAACCTATTTGGCACATCGAGAGTTTGTGGGCGGTCGATAATTTCATGAAGCAAGCTTCCAAAGAAGAGATTGCGTTGTTCATTCAAAAAGTAAAAGAAGGACGCATTGTTCTCTCTGCGAATTACGCCAATGTGTTGAACGGATTGTGTCAGCCCGAAGAACTCAATTGGATCGTTGCATACGCGAAACGCTTGGAAAAAGAATACGGGATCCGTATTCAAAATGCGATGATTACCGACATTCCCGGAATTACTTACGACGCGTTGAAGATGTATGTTCAAAACAACATTCCGTATTTATCGCTCGGACCAAACTATGTGGAAACGCATGCCGATCATGGCGACCGCGTTGGTAAAGTGATTCGCGAATGTGGCGACGATATTTATTATTGGTCACTATTGAATGAGCCAAATAAAAAGCTCTTGGTATGGACGGCAGGAAAAGGCTATTCGTATTTCCACAACATTCAGGAAAACGAAAAGCAAGTGAAGTGGGAGAATAAAATTTCGGCGTATATCAATGAGTTGATGGACAAAAAATACCCTTATGAATTGGTGCAATTGCGGTACACGAAGAATGCCGACAACGGTCCGGTTGACACATCGTTAGTCACTTTCGTGAATAACTGGAACGCTCGTTATTCTTCACCGAAACTCACACTTTCAAGTGTAGACAAACTCTTTTCAGAATTTGAAAAACGCTACGGATCTTCATTAAGAACTGTCACTGGAGAAATCTCTCCGTATTGGGAAGACGGCGCTTATTCCACAGCAGAAGAAGAAATGGGAAATCGCTATCTCGCGAGACTCACCGTTGAATTGGAAAAGCACATCGCAAAACTTCCTCCTTCGAAAGAAATTCAAGAGAAACTTTTTGAACTTCAAAAAAACATCGTTCTCTTTCATGAGCACACTTGGGGATCTTGGTGCAGCATTTCCGATCCTGAAATTTTCTTCACCACAGAACAATGGCGCATAAAGAAATCATTTCTCGATTCTGCATTGAATCAATACTTGAATCTTGCCGCTCAAGTCAAATTTAATTATGTGGAAAAGCGACCTCTCCGGAAGACGAAAGCTATTTATGATTACACCGTGAACAAAAAAACGGGAGCCATTGACCGCATTTACTTCGATAACGATTCTCTTGTTTTTCCTGCAAACAATGAACTCTTCGAGTTTATTTATTCGAAGGGAATTGCCCCGCAAGAATTCATGTATCCAGAGCATGTTTGGATAAAGACTTTGGCAGATACGCACGACAAAAAATATGTTCAAGTCACCTTTGAACTTCCCTGTTCAAAAAGCATTTCTGTTTATTATTCTTTGTGGAAGGAAGACGGCGTCATTCGCATGAGCACATCTTTCAATAAGTCTATGGAAAAAGACAAAGAGTCCTTGCACATCTCTGTCGGAACCGGAAAGAACGGCTCACTCACGTATGGAAAAGAAGGGACTTTGTTGGAATTTAATAAATCGCAATTACCCGGATCGAACGTCGATTTCATTTGCACAACAGACGCCTTCAAAATGAATTACGGCAAGCACACGGCCTGCGTCTATTCACCTCAATTGAATTTGGTTGAAGTGGGAAGTATTGTCAACGAAGAGCAAGTGAATGGCGCGAAGGTTTGGAAAGAAAACACAACCGATATTTCGAAGATGTATCTCTACTTGTTCAACAATTACTGGCACACGAATTACAAAGCTTATCAGGAAGGGTCATTCTTGTATCAGATAGATTTTTGGATGGAGTGATAATCACTCCGCCACAAGAAATTCTTCTAAAATTCCACGCAACTTTTTTTGTTGAGAAGCCGGAAGATTTTGAATTTTACTTCCAATCCGCTGAACATCTACGCAGCGTATTTGATCACACGCAATTTGTCCTTTCTTGCCTTTCAACGTTAAATTAAGTCGCATAGGATAATTGCGCAGTGTTGACGTGATTGGGGCAGTGATAACCGTGCTCATGTGTCGATTCATTTCATTTGGAGATAGAACAATGCACGGACGCGTTTTCTTCATCTCACGTCCAATCGTTGGATCAAGGTTAATCCAATATATTCCGAAGCGTTCTACCATGTCCAATCCTCCATGTTTTCATCTTTGAAAAAATCAGGCAGTCGGTCTTTGCTATTGTCAGCTTTAGCGGCCAAAGCAATTTGTTCCTCCCAACCTTTTCGCGCACTGGAAGCCGGACGAATGACCAAGGTATTCTCTACCACCTCCATTTCGACCGAATCGGTTAGACCCAAGTCTTTCATAAATGAAGAAGGGATAATGACTCCTTTCGAATTTCCTATGGAAATTATTTTCGATTTCATATCTCTCAAATATCTTTCCGCTAAGTTATAACTATGTTGTAACATACACAAATTGTTTTCAACAAGATTCTTCGAAAGATGCTCCGCAAGATTCTTCGAAAGATGCTTCGCAAGAATTGCGTTAGAGGTTCTCATACTATTTCAAAATCTTTTCCGTTCCCGAATTCTCTTCACGATTAAAAATTTATCGGTATGAATAAACTTGCGACCTTCTTTAAATTCGGAACAATTTCATTGGTTGTAGCTGCGGCGGTGCAGTGTTCTTCTTATTCGGGGAAAGATGTTGCTCAAGATGCGACGCAAGATGCCAATGGCAAGATTCACAGAGTGAAAGATGATAAACAAGATGCTTCGCAAGAAAATGCGGAGGGGAATACGGTGGAGACACGATTTGAAGTTCCGGAGGGTTATACAAGGAAAACCTATGCTAACGGAACGTTCGGAAACTACTTGCAGCAGTTGCCACTAAAGCCTGCAGGAACGTTAACCAAACGATACAACGGCGAAACAAAGCCGAACAAAGTGGCAGCCGCGGTTGTAGACATTTCGGTTGGAAATTCAGATTTGCAACAATGTGCCGATGCCATTATGCGCCTTCGCGCAGAGTGGTTGTTTGCAGAGAAACGTTTCGATGATATCGCCTTCGATCTCACGAACGGATTCAACATGAAATATTCCGAATGGAAAAAAGGAAAGCGATTGAATTCAGCATGCAACGGTTGGACCAGCGGAGGAGCAGCATCCGAATCGCACGAGGATTTCTTGAATTACATGAAAAAGATTTTCACTTATGCTGGAACCCTTTCACTTTCAAAAGAACTTCAAGCAAAAAACGTTGCAACCATTGAGGCTGGAGATGTCTTCATTAAAGGCGGATCTCCCGGTCATGCCGTTATTGTTGTTGATGTGGCCGAAGGAAGTGAAGGGAAGTTATTTATGCTAGCGCAGAGCTACATGCCCGCGCAAGACATTGAAATTTTAAAGAATCCGAACAACGCTGGAATGTCGCCTTGGTTCAAAGCAAGCGAAATGGGTATACTCGAAACGCCCGAGTGGGATTTCGATTGGAGCCAATTGAAAACATGGCCTTGACTCTGATTATATTTGAAGATGAAATTTAAAATCTTCACGCTGCTCGCATTTTTTCAAGCAGGACAAGCTTTTGCGCAGACTAACGACAATTGGTTTCAAGATGCGAAATTTGGAATCTTCATTCACTGGGGAATTTATTCGGTAAAAGGAATAGATGAGTCGTGGTCTTTTCACAACAAGAAAATTCAGCACAGCGATTACATGGCGCAAGCCAAGGGCTTCACCGCAAAGAATTACAATCCAACAGACTGGGCGAACCTCATAGAGCAGTCCGGCGCGAAATACGCCGTTGTCACTTCCAAACATCACGACGGTGTTGCGCTTTGGGACACGAAGGTTCCATATTTGAACACTCCTTCCAAACAAAAAAGAAAAACGCCTTTCATCAACAGCATCCCGAAAACGTCTCCAGCTGGGCGCGATGTCTATTCGCCTTTGATCGCTTCCCTTCAACATAAAAAAATAAAAATCGGAATCTATTACTCGCTCATCGACTGGAGCCATCCGTGCTATCCTGGCTTTTTGAAAGACAGCACACGTTATAAAATAGCAGACGACGCCGAGCGTTGGAACGTTTTCAAAACCTACAACGAAGCGCAAATCATGGAGCTCCGCAATGCGTACAATCCAGATTTGTGGTGGTTCGATGGCGGTTGGGAACACTCCGCGCAAGAGTGGAACGCCTTTGCCGTTCGCGACAGCCTTGTGGCGAAAAACAAAAACGTGCTCATTAACAATCGCCTTCCTGAATGCGGAAACTACGAGACTCCCGAGAACTCCTTCCCTATTCACAGAAACGAAAAGCCTTGGGAGCTGTGCCTCACGCTCAACACCAACTGGGGATGGCAGCCGCAAGACACGGCCTTCAAAACGCCGGAGCAGATCATTCACATTCTAACCGATGTTGTTTCGTTGGGTGGAAATTTATTGCTCGACATTGGTCCGAAAGAAGACGGTACCTTCCCGCCCCAAGTGCACCGCGTCATAGAAGAGACCGGCACCTGGCTGAATCACTACGGCGCTGCGATATACGGAACACGCGCAGGCTTGCCACGCGAGTACTGTGAATTCCCGACGACCCTGAGCGCAAACGGACATACACTCTTCGTTTTCGTTCCGAATGGAATTGAAACGGTCTATTTGAAAGGCCTTCTTCCAAAAATAAAATCGGCGTTTTACCTCGATAACGATGCCCGCGTGAGCTACGAAATCATTGGTAAAATTTCCTGGAGTTCACATCCCGGACTTGTTTCGTTGAAAACTTCTGGAAATGGCCCAACTCCCTATGCCCGCGTCATAGCGCTTGACTTAGAAGAGAGCCTTTGTAATGACAAGGGAAAAATGAAGTTAGACGAGTTGAAATAAGTTATCTTCGCGTCAGTTTTTTAAACGTACTACATGTCGAACGCATCTACGCAAATTGCAACGCTTGAACAAGCACAAGAAATGGGACTTCGTCCCGAAGAATTTGATCAAATCAAAACCATCTTAGGCCGCACGCCGAATTTCACGGAAATGTGCGTGTACTCTGTGATGTGGAGCGAACACTGCTCTTACAAAAACAGTATCAAATGGTTGAAAACCCTTCCGAAGGACGGTCCACACATGTTGGTGAAGGCCGGAGAAGAGAACGCTGGTCTAGTAGACATTGGCGACGGCTTGGGCTGTGCCTTCAAAATAGAATCGCATAACCACCCGAGTGCGCTCGAGCCGTACCAAGGCGCTGCTACCGGTGTTGGTGGAATTAATCGCGACATCTTCACCATGGGTGCGCGTCCGATTGCACAATTGAATTCGCTTCGTTTCGGAAAACTTGAAAATCCGAAAACCAAATGGTTGTTGGAAGGTGTGGTGAAAGGAATTGGTAATTATGGAAACGCCTTCGGTATTCCTACTGTTGGTGGTGAAGTGTTTTTCGACGAGAGTTACCAAGTGAATCCGTTAGTAAACGCCATGTCTGTGGGCTTGGTTGAAAATGGAAAGATGATTAGCGCTAAAGCAAGAGGCGTTGGAAATCCGGTTTACATTGTTGGATCTGCCACAGGAAAAGATGGAATTAAAGGAGCGTCGTTCGCTTCGAAAGATATTACTGCCGAATCTGCGAAGGATCTTCCTTCGGTTCAAGTGGGCGATCCGTTTCAAGAAAAATTATTGTTGGAAGCAACCATGGAATTGGCGGAAACCGATGCTATTGCAGGAATGCAAGACATGGGTGCTGCAGGTATCACCTGCTCTACCTCTGAAATGAGCGCGGGTGGCGGTGTTGGAATGGACATTCAATTAGATAAGGTTCCAACGAGACAAGAAGGCATGCAGCCGTTCGAAATTTTACTTTCTGAATCGCAAGAGCGTATGCTTATCGTGATTAAAAAAGGACACGAGGCGGAAGTAGAAAAGATTTTCGAAAAGTGGGATTTACATGCTGCTGAAATCGGAGTGGTAACAGAAGGACCTATGGTTCGTTACTACATGAACGGAGAGATTGTAAGCGAGATTCCTGCGGAAAGCCTTGTGCTTGGCGGAGGAGCTCCTGTGTACGACAGAGAATACAGCGAGCCAGCATATTATGCAGAGAATAAGAAGTTCAACATGGACAACGTGGCTGAACC
This sequence comes from Flavobacteriales bacterium, assembly GCA_044371535.1. Lineage (GTDB taxonomy): Bacteria > Bacteroidota > Bacteroidia > Flavobacteriales_D > Sanyastnellaceae > CAIZGX01. The sequence continues at coordinate 10,976 of JBILTL010000059.1, forward strand.
GAAAGACTATGTTGTAACTGCAAGACAATTGATTGCCTTACCGAACATCGCGAGCAAGCGTTGGGTGTATGAGCAATACGACAGCATGGTGGGAACTGTGAACATGAGCACGAATCGCAAGAGTGACGCGGCTGTTGTGAACGTAAAAGGAACAAACAAAGCGGTTGTTTTAACTGTTGACTGTAACGCGCGTTACGTGAACAACGACCCGGAAATTGGAACACAAATCGCGGTTGCTGAAGCAGCGCGTAACATTGTGTGCTCAGGCGGTGAGCCTTCAGCTATTACGAACTGCTTGAACTTTGGTAATCCTTACAATCCGGAGGTGTACTGGCAGTTTGTAGGAGCAATCAAAGGAATGGGCGCAGCTTGCACGAAGTTCCAAACTCCTGTAACGGGCGGAAACGTGAGCTTCTACAATCAAACAGCAAACGCAGACGGATCTGCTGCGCCGGTCTTCCCTACTCCAACCATTGGAATGCTGGGAGTGATGAAAGACAAGAGTTTGCAAATGACCTTGGACTTCAAATACAAAGGCGATTTGATTTTCCTTTTGGGAACTACACAAAACGAAATTAATTCGAGCGAATACTTAGCGAACATTGTCGGAACCCTAGGTTCTCCGGCACCTTCGTTCAACTTGGAAGAAGAATACCAACTTCAAAAATGCATTAAAGGACTTATTCAAAATAGCTTCATCAATGCAGCGCACGACGTGAGCGACGGCGGTTTGTTCACTACACTTGTTGAAATGTGTATGCCGAACAATCTTGGATTCGATGTGGTTACAGACAGCGAAATTCGTAAAGATGCTTTCTTGTTTGGCGAATCGCAAAGCCGAGTAGTTGTTTCGGTGGTGGAAGAAGACGAAGATAAATTCTTAGACTTCGTTGCTGAAATGAATATCCCATGCTTGCTTTTGGGTCACGTCACCAAAGGAAGATGCACGGTTGACGAACAAAATTTTGGAATGATTGCAGATTATAAAGAACTTTATGACAATGCAATTGGTAAAGAAATGGCTCAATAAGTCAGTATACATTACCTTAAATAATTGATTATGTCGTTTGTAAAATTTTTAAAATCGAAATACGGTAGAAAAAACATTGCTTTCATCATTGGAGCAAACGTATTGCTTTTTCTACTTGTTATTTTCATCTTGAAAATGTACACACGTCATGACGAATCGATACAAATACCTGATTTAAAAGGAAAATCGGAAGCAGAGGCCCGAGCTATTCTGGAAGATTTAGATTTAGAAATGATTGTCACAGACAGTTTGTTTTTACCTGAGGCTGCTCCTGGAACCGTTCGAGACCAGAACCCGAAGCCAGGTAGCGCTGTTAAAGGTGGAC
>JBILTL010000081.1:0-9295 GCA_044371535.1 Flavobacteriales bacterium
GAATTGTATTTATTAGTATCTTCAAAAACACACCACCCATGGTGCCCATTAATGTGAAGGAAGGTGATCATTTGCAAATTGCATCTTTGCGTTTATCCAATAAGGGAATAAAATTCAATGTTCAATATTCACCTAACAACAGTATGATTGGTGTTGTAATGAAGGTTGAACACAACGGCAAAACGCTTAATTATGGAGAGCTTTTAGAGCATGGCCAGACAGTTGTTTTAACGGTTGGAGAAGCCATTGACACGACAGTTCCAGTACCGAATTTATTTGGTCTATCCTATACAGATGCCATGAACCTATTAAACGGTATAAATCTATCTGGTCAAGGATTTTTCGAACCTGCAGCCTATACTGCGGACGACTCTGCCGCCTACCATGTTTGCCGTCAAGACCCGAAATTTTCATCGGAAGCAATGCCTCTTGCAGCCGGACGATTTGTAGATTTTTGGTTAAGCAAAGAACCTTGCACAATAGATACGATCATCAATCCGTTTGCGGTAGAGCCAGAACTATTTGTACCTTAATGAAACACATTCTCTCCATTGCTTTCTTGTTTGCTTTTTTGTCGAGCTACTCGCAAGAAACGGAAAACGTTATACGTTTTGATGCCCAGCGCAATGCGCGTGCTCAAAAAGAATTCTTGTGGAAACAACAAGGCCAAACGCGTGGAGGAACATCAAGTTTAACGCTGCCTTTCTTCGACGACTTTTCAAGATACTCTTTGCCAACAAACGACCCTGCTGTTCCAACTTCTTGGCAACGTTGGTCTGACACCTGTGCGTTTATAAATTCAGGATTTCCTATTGCACCTCCCACCATTGGCGTTGCTACTTTGGACGGATTGCGCGCTGATGGCTACCCGTATAATTTCGCAGATGAATTCTCTTACGGCAGTGCAGACACCTTAACTTCTCTACCCATTGATCTTTCAACTTTAACTTCGGCCGATCAAGTTTTTCTTTCATTTTACTACCAAGGCGGTGGATTGGGAAACAACCCCGATGTTGGCGATAGTTTAATTGTGGAATTCTATTCACCATTTGGAGCTGGAGAATGGGCACAAGTATGGACCAGTCCTGAAGTATTTCCAACCGACAACTTTGAACAAGTATTTATTGCCGTGAACGCACCACAATATTTGCTCGATGGATTTCAATTTAGATTTAGAAACTTTGGAACTTTGAGCGGCGCTTTCGATCATTGGCACATAGACTATGTGCAACTCGATGCTGGCGTTGATTCGAGCAATGTTGTTTTCGATGAGGTAGCTATGCAATATCCACTGCGCTCTTTGTTGAATGAATACACTGCCATGCCTTTGACGCATTTCGCTGCGAATGGAAGCAACAATATGGTTTCAAGCATAGGCGTGCAACAACGCAACTTAGGCAACGATGAGAACATTGTTACAAGCTATAGCGTTACCAAACAAGACGGCACTTCACAAACGTTTAACGCCTTAGATTTCAATACGAACTTGAATGCGAATTCTTCTTTCACAAGAACAATCAATCTAAACGGATTCACCTACAACGTAACCCCAGACGACACTTGTTCATATTTCGATGTAAAAACCTACATTAACCCAACAGACGCGCGTCTTCAAAACGATACCGCAACTTTCCGTCAATATTTTTACAATTACTACGCCTACGACGACGGCACAGCGGAGCGCGGGTATTCCAATTCCGCGGCAGGCGGAATGATTGCTATGAAGTTTCGTGCTGAAGTAGCCGATTCACTTTTAGGTTTGTTCGTTTATTGGTTGCCATCGGGGGTAAACGTAAGTGCAGAGACATTTTTGCTTCGCGCATGGGGCGACGGCGGAACCCAGCCTGGAGCTGAACTTGGTGAAAACTACAACTATCATCACCCAGCCTTTTATCACCATGGCGAAAATTATTTCTCTTACTACGCTTACGACAATCCGATTGCAGTAACCGGTAACTTTTACGTTGGTTGGGTGCAAAGCGGCAGTGTTGGTCTTCCTGTAGGAAATGATAAAAGCGGAACCATTAACGCAACGAAAGTCTTTTACAACAACGGATTCGAACAACCTTGGCAACAGTCGAGTATTAACGGTGCGCTTATGATTCGTCCAGTATTTAAGTCTGGAAAATCTTCCGTTTGGAATGGTGTAACAGAGCTCACCACTGAGACTCCTTCCCTTTATCCGAATCCATTTAGTAACAACTTTACCATTCAAGGCTTGAATGAAAATAGTTCTTACCACGTTTCTATTCTTTCATCAACCGGACAGCTTCTTGAGTCTTCCTTCCATTCGCACGTTAGTCGCGTTGAAGTGGAGAACAACACTCTTCCAGTTGGAATGTATTTCATTCAAATCACAAACAATTCAACACAAGAAATCATTCGCTTAAAAGCAATGAAACAATAAGATGGAAGAAAACGAAATTCTAGAGGAACAGGAAGAAGGTTTTTTCGAACATCACCGAATTGTAGCAGATAAAGGTCAAAAGCTTATGCGCATGGACAAGTTCTTGGTTGATCGCCTGGAACGAACTTCGCGCAATCGCATTCAAAATGCAGCGGAAGATGGCTATGTAAAAGTGAATGGCATTTCCGTAAAGAGCAGTTATAAGGTTAAGCCGAACGACATTATAACCATTGAAATGCCTTATCCCGTGAGGGATATGGAACTTATTGCCGAGGACATTCCCATCGAAATTGTTTACGAAGACGACGACTTGGTTATTCTAATGAAACCGAAGAACATGGTTGTTCACCCGGGCTTCGGAAATTTCTCGGGTACTTTGTTGAATGCTATGCTTTACCATTTTCAGAACCTTCCGATTAACAGCGATGCGCGTCCGGGATTGGTTCACCGACTCGACAAGAACACAACTGGTCTTATGGTTATTGCCAAGACAGAAGAAGCGCTGACGCATTTGGGCAAACAGTTTTTCGATCGGACCATTGATAGAAGATACGTGGCATTGGTTTGGGGCGATGTGAAGGAAGACGGAACGGTGATTGGAAATACAGGACGCAGTTTGAAAGACAGAAAAGTGTTCACTGTATTTCCTGAAGGGGATCATGGAAAACATGCGGTTACGCACTACAAAGTTCTGAAGCGCTACGGCTATGTGACGTTGGTGGAATGTAAATTGGAAACCGGAAGAACCCATCAGATTCGTGTTCACATGAAGCACATTGGACACACGCTTTTCGGCGACTTCGAATATGGCGGAGATAAAGTATTAAAGGGTACAACCTTCACGAAATACAAGCAGTTCGTTCAGAACTGCCTTGACTTATTGCCAAGACAAGCGTTACATGCACGAACCCTTTCCTTCACCCATCCGACCACCGGCGAGTGGATGAGTTTCGAAAGTAAACTTCCTGACGATATGCAAGCCGTGCTTGATAAATGGGAGAGCTATTCGGAAAATAGTATGAAGGGATAGCAATTGAATTAAAATCTTAGCTTACCTTCGCGCTTTGAACATTATGACAAAAGTCATGTTTTCAAAATTATGGCTGAATCAACAAGCTCAATCTACAAGTCCCTAAGCGAATTGCTTCGACTTGAAAAGTATTTCATCCGCAAAGTAATTCTTCTTTCCTCCCTTGCCGGACTTTTCTCATTGGCTATTCCTGTAGGAGTGCAGCTCTTATTAACCTTTGTTACAGCGCAAGAAGTAAGACCAGGTATGTACGCCATACTCTTACTCATCTTGTTTTTCGTATGGCTGAATGGCGTTTTGCAGATTCGATTAATGAAAGAGGGTGAAGATACAGAGCAAAGACTCTTTGCTCAACTTGCTTACACATACTTGGGGCGTATTTTGAACCAACATCCCCAGTCAAATGACAGAAGTTTTGCTAAGTATTTTATTGAAATAAGTTACCTACAAAAAGGCTTCAGTAAGCTCTTCATAGATTTATTGTTTGCATCGCTGCAACTAACTTTTGGCCTACTCCTTATTTCCTTTTACCATCCAATCTTCTTCCTCTTTGGGCTTTCGTTTGTTGTCTCCTTTATATTATTACTCAGATGGAAATTCAACGCCGCCGTACAATCGAGTTACGAGGAGTCTTGTGCGAAATATGAAATGGTGAATTGGCTTTCACTAGCAGAATTATTCAGAAAAAAATTCAATCGTCCAAATCCAGATTTCGCGTTTTCAGAAGCGAACAAAATTTCCGAAGATTATCTTGAATCGAAACGTTTTCACTTCAAGCTTTTACTTCAAAAACAAAATGCATTTCTTGCTTTCAAGATTGTTACCGTTGGCGGAATGCTCTTGTTGGGAAGCCTTTTGGCTGTCTCACAAAAGATTAGTATTGGCCAATTCTTGGGTGCTGAGATTGTAATCGTATTGGTCATTTCAAGCATTGAAAAAATCTTGTTTTCATTGAGCACCATTTTCGATACCCTCACCAGTATGCAAAAAGCGCTTTCTTATCAGGGGAATAAACAGACTGAATTTACTTCAAATGAAGAAAATAGAATTCCTATTGAATCCATTGATTTCATTGAAGCTAGCGGAACCTCTTCTTTCATTATTGAGAGAGGGAGAATATATGACTTGGGTGGAAACCTTGCAAACTGTAAAAAATTACTTCAGAGTCTCGACCTTAGAAATGAAAACATTTATGGTTTAAAATGCAATGGCCATGACCTCAAGAATATTTCGGTCTACGATTTTAAATCTAGAACAGCGTGGTGCGATCACCTTCCCGTTATACTTGAAGATTCTTTCTTTGCAAATGTCAAATGGAACACCCAAGCAAGCAACGAAGAAGTAATTGCTGCTGCAGAACTTGTTGGCCTGAATCAATTCTACGCACACTCAAGTAAAGGCATTTATTTAGAAACGCAACACCGCGATTCATTCTGGTCGTTAGAAAATCGAGCATTACTTGAATTAGCCAGAGCAATTGTCGCAAAGCCCGACCTATTAGTCTTACGTAACCAATATATTCTGCAGCATCCAAAAGGAATTAAAATCATTCAATCTGAGTTCAAAGAAGCCATTGTGCTTATTCATAATATCACTGAAATCCCGTTGAGCGTGGCGTCTAAAATTCAAATCAATTAATTGATGGAAAAGAATAACCTACCTCTATTAGACGAAGTAAATTCTTCCAATCAGTTTACTTCTTGGAACAAAATAGAACAGCGCACGAAAAACATTCGAACCGCTCGAATCTTACTCATCGCTTTTATAATTATTGTTGGAATTCTATGCATACCGTGGACACAGAACATTACAAGTGCGGGAAGCATTATTTCACTCAATCCAAACTCACGACCGCAATCCGTTGAGACCATTATTGGCGGAAGAGTTGAAAAGTGGTTTGTGCAAGAAGGCGACAGTGTAAAAAAAGGGGACACCATTTTATTTCTTTCGGAAATTAAAGTCGATTACTTCGACCCGAATCTCGTTCAAAACACAGAATCACAATTGCAGTCGAAAGAAAGCGCCTTACAAGGATATATGTCAAAGATTACTTCTTTGGATCTTCAGATCAATGCGTTAATCAGCGGCAAGTCGGTGAAGAAAGATCAAGCCCTTGCGAAAATTGAACAATCACAATCCAAATTAAGAACAGACAGTACTGATTTGTTGAATGCTCAACGAAATGCAACAATTACCGAAGAGCAATTCACTCGATACGAACAATTGTACAAACAAGATCTCATTTCAAAAACGGAATTGGAATCGCGAAGAATGTCTTTCCAAAATGCTGCTACAAAAGTTCAGGAGCATGTAAACAAGCTCTCTATTTCCAAGAATGAACTTCTCAATGCTAAACGAGAATTGAGGGCTATAGATGCAGAGTACAGCGATAAAATCTCGAAGGCAGAGAGCGAGAAATTCGCGTCTATGTCCACACTTTATACCGCTGAAGGTGAACTCACCAAACTTCAGAATCAATTCAACAATTACGACAAACGAAATGGAATGTACTATATTCTTGCTCCTCAAGACGGATTTATAAGCAAAACAACTAAATCAGGAATTGGAGAGACGGTAAAGGAAGGCGAGGAAATTGCTCGAATTAGCCCATTCGGTTTTGCGCACGCCGTAGAGATTTTCATTCATCCTGTAGATATGCCGCTTGTGCATGCTGGCGAGCAAGTGCGATTAATCTTCGACGGATTCCCTGCATTCGTAATAAGCGGCTGGCAACACATTTCAAAGGGCGTATACAACGGTACCATCCTAACTGTGGATCCTGCCCTTCATGAATCTGGAAAATTCAGAGTGCTCGTTATACCATCTGAAGGAGAGCAATGGCCCAACGTATTGAAGCAAGGCGGTGGCGTGCAAGCAATCATGCTCTTAAACGACGTTCCGGTTGGTTATGAATTGTGGCGGAAGTTTAATGGGTTCCCTCCAGACTTTTATTCTCCTGATCAATCGAAAAAGAAATCTGAAGAAAAGTCGAAATGAAAAAACTAATCTTTCTATTCCTTGTCTTCGCTCTTCTTTCATCGCGCGTTTCTTCGCAAGAACTAACGCTTACTGAATATTTGAACTGGGTGCTGGAAGAACATCCGCTTGCGCAGAAAGCTAAGCTTAATCCGCAAATGCGCAACGCGCAATACATGCAAGTGAAAGGATTATTCGACCCCCTTTTGGAAAGCAAATTCAAAAATAAATTTTTCAAGGGTACTGAATATTACTCAACTTCTGAAACTTCTCTCTCATACAATACGCCCTATGCCATAGGCCTTGTAGGACATTTCGATGTGAATTCAGGAAGCTATGTGAATCCGGCAGATTACACTTCTAACGCTGGCTTGCTCTCACTAGGTGTGTCTATGCCCTTAATTAAGGGTCTTGTCATTGACGAACGCCGCATGGCAAAAAAAAGAGCCGAAGTCCTATTGGAAGCCGGAAATCTTGAACAACAATTGGCCTTGAATGAACTGCTTTCCCAAAGCGTTGAACTCTATTCAGATTGGTACTACGCCGTGCAGAAAAACAACATCATTGACTCGTTGGTTTCCACCAGTGAACGAAGATTTTTTGCAGTACGATCAAGATACCTGGGTGGCGATCGCTCTGCTATAGATACGCTCGAAGCATACGTACAAAATCAAAATCGATTGCTTCAATTTCAAGAATCGAAATTAGAGGTTATCAAATCGCGCATTGCCTTGGTTGCCTTCCTAGAATCGCGCGATGAAAACAGAGTGGCCATATTAAACGAAACCATTTCTCCTTCAGCAAATTTTAAAAATGAATTGGCTCCTTTTCGACAAGGAACATTTCTCTTCTCTCAACTAGAAACACACCCTGAACTAGCGCTTTACGCGAATAAAGGTGAATCGCTTCGCATTGAAGAAAAGTGGAAAACGGAAAAATTGAAACCGAAATTGAATGTGGAATACCACTTCTTGAACAAGGATTTAAGCGAGGGACTTCCCTCCTATTTTTCCACCAACAATTACAAATGGGGTGCTGAATTTTCCATGCCCTTATTTCTTCGCGAGGCGCGAGGAGATTTAAAAGTGCAACGCATTAAGATTGAAGAAAACAACTTGAACATAGAATGGAAAAGGAATCAACTTGAACAAAAAACGTTAGCATTGGAAAATGCATACACGAACACTCTTTCACAAAAAGAGCTTGCAGAGAGCAATACCGGATTGTATAAGCGATTGCTTCAAGCTGAGAACAGCAAACTATTCAACGGAGAAAGCACTTTGTTCATCGTTAATCAACGCGAGAACACTTATTTCGAGAATGCCATTAAAGCTTTAGAACTGGACAGAAAAGTGCAGCAAGTTAGAGTTGATCAAAGTACCTTGTGGGTATTGAACTTCTTGAATTAATTTCGTCTTGAACAATAAGACTTGCTAATGGTTTTATTTATATGAAACGTAAAAAAATCATGGGCTATACCCTACTTGCTATTGCAATTGTCTTCATTCTGTTTCAATCTTTCGTCTACATGTCTACAAACAAAACCAAAGAGCAACCCTATACGGTTCTTGAAAAAGACGGAGATATAGAAATTCGATTGTACCCATCTGCTACGTTAGCAACGGTTCAGTCGAAGGCCAAATCCTACGACGAAATGGCCAGTCCGGGCTTCAGAACCTTGGCCGGTTACATCTTCGGTGGAAATGAAAGCGAAACACAAATTGCTATGACTTCACCGGTTCAAATGGACATTAACGACAGTTTATCTTCCATGAGCTTCGTGATGCCTGAAGGTTATGACATGAACAATCTTCCAAAGCCGAACAACAGTCAAGTTATTTTGTCTCAGACGGAAGAGCAGGTAATGGCTGCTATTCGATTCGGCGGTTTTGCAGACGACAACGAACGTGAGAAACACAAACAAGAACTTCTGAATTATTTGAATGCAAAAGGTATAAAGACCAAAGGCAACTTCAAGTTCTTGGGGTACAATCCCCCATACCAACTAGTGGGTAGACGCAATGAAGTGGTGGTTGAAATAGTTCGATAATATCTATCGAATGAAATACCTTCGTGATTCGAAACAATCATGAAGAAAAAAACGCATTCTCTTTCCTTTCAAAACAAATCATTCAAGGTTGTTGAATGGTCTAAGTCCGAAGAACCTATAGAATTGGTTCTTTGCCTTCACGGCTTCGGTAGAAATCCGGAAGATTTCGAGACGTTTGCACATGAATTGAAAGACAATGAGCGGATGGTGGCTATTGGCTTTTGGTCTCATGAGGGAAGTGATTCCTTCATCCCGAAAGAATTAAAAGACGGACTTTCCGTTGAAGCTTGGGTAGCGCAGTTTCGTTTCATTTTGAATCATTATGGCGTTGAAAAGTGCAGGCTCATTTCATACAGCATGGGCGGCAGATTGGCACTTATGCTTCTTCAAGAATCCGGAAATAATGTTTCCTCTGCTACTTTTTTAGCCAGCGACGGATTAACTCGAAACAAGCTCTACGCATTCACTGTTGGAACTGCATTGGGAAGAAGTATAGCGAAGGCTTTGAAGAAAAACGGCAACGTCGTTATTCATCTAGCGCGTATCTTGAAAAACTTGAAATTACTTCCTGTAAACCTGTTTCGATTTGTTGAATTCTACATGCACGATCGGAAAGTGCGCGAGCAGGTTTTCGATGTTTGGATGGGCTATCGACATTGCTATCCGCAGATGAAATTAATTGCGCAAGCGATTGAGAAAAATAAGATTCCAACTGAATTTATTTTCGGAAAATACGATGTGGTTATACCGTGGAAGCACGGTGAAAAACTTCGGTCACTCACTTCACATCTCCCGTATGTTGAATGGAAGCAACTCGATAAGGGACACAAAC
>JBILTL010000118.1:0-6377 GCA_044371535.1 Flavobacteriales bacterium
CTCTTCCATTAATCGTTTGTAGCTTATGGCGATCTCGAGTGCATTCAGGTTTTCACGTTGAATGTTTTCCACCAACGCCATTTCCAACATACCTTGGTCGTCTGTCTCACGAATGTAAACAGGCACTTCCGTGAGGTTGGCCATTTGGCTTGCACGGAAGCGGCGTTCCCCTGAAATGATTTGGTATTTCTGAGAAGAAACTTTGCGAACGGTAATTGGCTGAATTAATCCAAGTTCACCAATGCTGGTGGCTAATTCAATTAACGCATCGTTGTTGAAGTCCTTACGCGGTTGGTATGGATTGGCTTCAATCTGAGAGATGCTTAATAATGAAATAGGGCCGGCAACGTGTCCAACTTCTTTTTCGCTGGTTGGAGGTGCAGCTTGTGAAACGAGTTCACTTTTCGATGATGCTGGAGAATGCTCCAATAGAGCGCTTAATCCTCTTCCTAATGCTTGTTTCTTACTCATGATCTACCGGAATGTATTTTTCGTCGCTGCCCATCTTCGTCAAATTATTTTTTTGAAGAAGCTCACGCGCCATATTCAAATAGTTCACCGCTCCCTTACACGAGGCGTCATGCATAATCACCGTTTGACCAAAGCTAGGCGCTTCTCCCAATGTAGTGTTGCGGTGAATTAAAGTGTCGAATACCATATCTTGGAAATGCATGCGCACTTCTTCAACCACTTGATTGCTCAAGCGGAGACGGGTATCGTACATCGTTAACAGAATACCTTCAATGGTTAATTCTGTGTTTAATTTTTGCTGAACAATCTTAATGGTGTTCAATAATTTTCCTAATCCTTCCAACGCGAAGTATTCGCACTGAACCGGAACAATAACGCTAGCAGAAGCTGCTAAAGCATTTACCGTAACAAGTCCTAAAGAAGGAGAACAGTCTATAATAATGAAATCGTAATCGTCTTTGATCTTGTTCAATGAACCTCGCAGCATATACTCGCGGCTTGGCATGTTGATCAATTCAATCTCAGCTCCAACCAAATCAATGTGAGAGGGAAGAAGGTCCAAATTTGGACTTTCCGTAGTGATAATGATATCTCGAGGATCAACATCGTTGATCAAGCATTCGTAAATGCTTGTTTTAACCGTATTCGGATCAACCCCTACACCGCTGGTAGCATTGGCTTGAGGGTCTGCATCTACCAACAACGTTTTGAATTCCAAGACGCCCAAAGCAGCAGAAAGGTTAATGGCGGTAGTGGTTTTTCCAACGCCTCCTTTTTGATTGGCAACGGTTATAATTTTTCCCATGATATCGGGGTTTTTAAGTTCTTTTTACTTGTTTCACGCGTGTTTCACACGTTTAGCGAAAGTACGTCCCTTTGCCTCGAGGAACATTTTTTTTCTGAATGAAGTTTTACACACGACATTTGTGTATTCAGTGTTAATAGCCGTGAATAACTTTTTTAAGTCGCATAGAATTAGAAGGTTAGGTTTTAGCAATTTCGAAGAGTAAATAACATACAGCAATGATAGAGATACAAGAAAGTGTCGAATGGCTAAGCAAGAGAGGAGTAGGTCAAGTAGACGTTGGGATTGTCTTAGGAACAGGACTTCACGGATTGGCGAGCAAGATTAACGTGCTTAAAGAATTTAGCTACAGCATGATTCCCAATTTTCCGATTGCAACCGTTGAGTTTCATTTTGGAAAATTGATTTACGGGGAAATGGCGGGCAAGAAAATTTTGGCCTGTGTTGGACGCTTCCATTATTATGAAGGCTATTCAATGGATGAAGTGGTGCTTCCTGTTCGTGTCATGAAATTGTTAGGAGCAAAGGCCATTCTGCTTTCGAATGCAGCAGGTGCTTTAAATCCCGATTATGCCTTAGGTTCTTTAATGCTTATTGATGACCACATTAATCTTCAACCAGAGAATCCTTTGCGAGGTCCAAACGACGACAGTTTAGGCAATCGTTTTCCAGACATGCTCGAGCCATACAGCAAGAAGTTGAACAATATGTTGAAGGACATTGCTGCGGAAAAGGGAATTGTTTTGAATGAAGGAGTCTACGTTTCTGTGCCAGGTCCGAACCTAGAAACCCGCGCTGAGTATAGATTTTTAAGAACCATTGGTGCCGATGCTGTTGGTATGAGCACAGTTCCGGAGGTTATAGCCTGCAAACACATGGGAGTTCCGTGTTGTGCAATTAGTATTCTCACCGACGCTTGTGATCCTGCACGTTTGAAACATACGAGTATTCAAGAAATTATTGCCGTAGCAGAAAGTAATGAGGTGTATTTAACTGATTTGTACTCAGAGCTAGTAACTCGAATGTAGATTTCAACAATTCGCTTATTTTTTTTCTTAAGTCCATATTGTTTTATCGGGCTTTGTCGTATTTTCCCCTTCGAAATTTTGAAAACCAATTAACCTTTATGAAAAAACTCTACGTTTTAGCTCTTGCACTAGTAAGCTTTACTGCTGCATCTGCGCAAACCTTCACAGCGGGTACGCTGCCAGGTTCTTACTATAGCGGAGGTGTAACAGGCGTTTGGGACATGAATAACGATGGTCTTAACGACATCGTGGTAATGGACCAAAGCAAAACACTTCGTATCCTTTATCAACAAAGCGACGGAACATTTATCCAAGTGAATACAGGAACTCAATTGGGTTCTTCACAATGGGGAATGACAGTTGCAGATATTGACAACGATGGGTTTGGCGACGTGATTTCTGGAGGTGCCTACGATAATTTACGTATGTACAATATAGATGCTAACGGCGTTGCAGTTATAGTGGATATGCCAGTGGGTATATTTACTCAGGCTGTAACATTAGGTGACATGGACAACGACGGATGGTTGGATTTCTTCGCGTGTCATGACGATGGACCTTCGCACATGTGGAGAAATGATGGTGCTGGAAACTTGATTCACAAGAATACCATTATGACTGACGCTGCTGGCAACACGGTTCTTGATTATAACTTATATCCAGGTAACTACCCAGGTACTTCAGATCCATTAATGTCTGGTAACTACGGAAACGAGTTTTCTGACTTTGACCGTGATGGTGACTTAGACCTGTTGGTGGCAAAATGTCGTCAGGCTTCTAACGACCCATTGGATAAGCGTCGCACCAACTTACTTTTCGTTAACGACGGAAACAACGTATATCACGAAGATGCTGCTGCACGCGGATTAGTGAATCTTCAACAGTCTTGGACTGCAACTTTCGGAGATATCGACAATGATGGTGACTTCGATTGTATGATGACCACGCACAGTAGCACGTTGAAACTTTACGAGAACAATGGTCTTGGATACTTCACCGATATTACAGCGGGTTCAGGTTTACAAAACGTTTCGGGATTCTTCATGCAAGGGCAGATGACCGATTTCGATAACGATGGATTTATTGATGTAATTTATGCTGGTGGTGCTTTTGGATACCTGCGCAACAACGGTGATCACACCTTTACTGCGCAGACAAATGCATTCAACAACCCACAAACCATGCACGGTTTCGGTTTGGGTGATTTGAACAACGATGGTTTTGTTGACGTATATGCTGGTTACGGTAACTCTAACGGTTATGTAACACCAAGTAACGTTGCTGACCGTCTTCAAATCAATGGTGGAAACAACAACCATTGGGTAGGTTTCCATTTGGAAGGTGTAATGTCAAACAAAAATGCTGTAGGCGCTATCGTGGAAATTCACGGTGCTTGGGGAACTCAAGTGCGTGAGGTTCGTTCAGGAGTGAGCTACGGTATTACAAACTCGAACATCTTAAACTTCGGTATTGGTTCTGAAACTTCTATCGACTACGCTATTATTCACTGGCCTGCTGGAGGAACTCAAGTGATTACAAACCCTGGTGTCGATCAATATCACAACTTCGTTGAAGTTGATTGCACTGCTCCTGTTGCTTCAATTACTGCAGGTGGAAACACACAATTGTGTGTAGGTCAAGCAGTAGATCTTACAGCTTCTGCAAACGGAAGCAGCTTCATTTGGAGCAACGGTGCTACTACAAGCACAATCACTGTTAGTGAGCCAGGTTTATACACCGCAATTGCATACGATGCAAACGGTTGTGCAGGACACTCTAATGCAATTACTGTTGCCGTTAACTCAGATGTTCAAACGCCAACAATTGCTGTAGTAGGTTCTCTTGATTTCTGCGAAGGTTCGTCTGTTCAATTGACCGCTTCTGAAGGTGCAAGCTACTTGTGGAGTAATGGTGAGGAAACTCAATCAATCAACGCGGCTTTACCAGGAGAATACACTGTTCAAGTTGAAGGCGGTTGTGGATTCGCTACTTCTGCTATTACTTCAGTTGTAGTTTACGACGCTCCTGCAGCTCCAACTGCGATTGACGTGAACATTGATGCAACAGGTGTAACGGCTGACTTAACTGCTTCTGGATCTAACTTGTTGTGGTACGATGTGGCTACTGGTGGTTCTCCTATTGGAACAGGTGCAACATTCACCACTCCAACAATCACAACTTCTCCAACTTCATTCTGGGTTGAAGACGTTGCTTCTTTTGGTGGAATTCAAGGTACAGGTGGTAAATTGACAAACGATGCTGCAAGTGGAGCTTACTTTGCGAATACGCCAACCAACTTCAACAAGTTCGACGCTTTAGAAGATGTGATTTTAGATAATGTTCTTGTTTATTCAAATGCCGCAGGTATTCGTACCATTCAAGTAGTAGATGCTAACTTAACGGTTATCGCTACAGCAGATGTAGACATTCCTAATGGAGAATCAGTTGTGAACTTGAACTTCTTCATTCCAGCTGGAACAGGTTACGGTTTGAGAACAACAACTGGAAATCCTGGATTGTGGAGAGACCGTGATATCACAACTCCAACTCCTTATGACTATCCGTATGATGTAAACGGTTTGATTAGCATCACAGGTACTACTGTTACCAATGGTAATCAGAATCAAGATGGAGATAACTACTACTATTTCTTCTATGACTGGCATGCACATACTCCATCTTTCGACTGTCCTAGTCCAAGAGAAGAGGTTGTTGTTACAGTTGTTGGTGTTGAAGAATTGGAAACTATCTCTAACGTAGTGGTATTCCCGAATCCAGCTACAGACCACCTAACTGTTCGCTTGAACAGCACAAAGGGTGGTGCAATGAATGTAAATCTTATCGATGCAGTAGGTAAAATGGTTCAAGCGAATCAAGTTACTGTAAGCACAGGTACCCAAAACATTGAGCTTAACCTAAACGGTATAGCTCCTGGTATCTATGAATTACAAATGGTGAAAGATGGTAAAGCATCTTCAACACGTATCGTAGTTCGCTAATAGACTTTTTAGCAGAGTGAAAGGGGCCGAGCAATCGGCCCCTTTTTTATTTGTCAGTGTTCGCTGACAGGTTGTCGGAATGCCACGCGTGGCATATTGGTTGAAAGAGCCAGCGAAAATTATCAATACTATGAGACAAGGAAATATTTCAGTTCAAACCGAAAACATTTTTCCCATTATTAAAAAATTCTTGTATTCAGATCACGAGATCTTTTTACGCGAGTTAGTCAGCAACGCAGTAGATGCGTGTCAAAAGTCAAAGACATTAGGTAGCCTCGGAGAACTTAAAGAAGGTGCGGAGAACTACAGAGTTGAAGTTATCTTGAATGAAACCGATAATACCATCACTATTCGCGACAATGGAGTGGGTATGTCTGAAGAGGAAGTAGATAAGTACATCAATCAAATCGCTTTCAGCGGTGCAGAAGAATTCGTAAGCAAATACAAAGACGCGCAAATCATTGGTCACTTCGGATTAGGTTTCTATTCCGCGTTTATGGTGGCGAAGGAAGTGGAAATTATTTCGAAATCAAGAAAAGATGCGCCTGCTGTTAAATGGGTGTGCGACGGGTCACCAAACTTCACCATGGAAACAGTAGAGAAAGAAACCTTTGGTACCGATATCGTTTTGCATATTGCAGACGATTCTACAGAGTTTTCGGAAAAGTCTCGCCTAGAGGGTATCTTGAATAAATATTGTCGCTTTATGCCGGTGGAAATTGTTTTCGGAACGAAAACAGAATACATCGACGATCCAAGCGGAGAGAAAGATGACAAAGGAAATGCGAAGCGTGTTGAAACAACCGTTGACAACATCATCAATTCAACCACTCCACTTTGGACAAAAAAACCAGCCGATCTTCAACAAGAAGATTACGATAAATTCTACCGTGATTTGTATCCGTATTCCTTCGAAGATCCATTGTTCCATATACATGTTAATGTAGATTACCCTTTCAACCTTACAGGAATTTTATTCTTCCCTAAGTTGAAAGCAAACATGGAAAACAACCGAAACAAAGTTCAGTTGTATAGCAATCAGGTGTTCATCACCGATGAAGTGAAGAACATTCT
>JBILTL010000119.1:0-6352 GCA_044371535.1 Flavobacteriales bacterium
GAATCTTTGCGCGTCCTTTCAGAACACAGTAGTCACTTATTTGCTTCGACAAATACAAAGAGGAATTGAAGCTTCAGGTATTCATCAAGTTGCTATCTGCGGAGGGGTTTCCGCTAACAGTGAGTTAAGAAAACAATTGATTGAATTCGGATTGAAGAACAATGTTGAAGTGTTTATTCCTCCGTTCAAGTATTGTACAGATAATGCAGCCATGATTGGCGTAGCAGCGCATTATTTAATGAAAGAGGGTCAGGTTTCAAATCTTAAAATGGTTCCCTTAAGTCGCTATCCGTTATAGGTTGTTGTATTTGTATAGTGGATCCATTTCACTATCTGGACCAATGGTAATTAGAGGGTTAATTATACCGTTGTTCAGTCCGTATACCCATCCGTGAATCAATGGCATTTCTCTTTTTTTCCATGCACCTTGAACGATGTTGGTTTCTGCTAAGTGATTTACTTGCTCCAAAACATTCAACTCGACTAATCGGTCGAATTGTTTTTTCTCATCTTGAATAGCATGTAATTCAGATTTATTCGCTTTGTATACATCTTTGATGTTGCGCAACCAATTGTTAATTAGCGGAAGATAGTCGTTGCCCATTGCAGCTTTAACACCGCCGCAACCGTAGTGACCACAAACAATGATATGCTTTACCTCGAGAACATCTACGGCATAAGTTAATACGCTCAACAAGTTAATATCGGTATGCACAACCATGTTTGCAATGTTTCTGTGCACGAATATTTCTCCAGGAGCTGTGCCCGTTACTTCATTCGCAGGTACACGGCTATCAGAACAACCTATCCACAAGTATTCCGGAGTTTGAAGAGCGGCTAATTTCTTGAAGAAGTCTGGGTTTTCTTCTATGCGATCTTCTGCCCAGGCTTTGTTATTCAAAAGTAGATTTTCAATGACTGACATGACTTAAAGTTTTATGTTTTTTAATACCTCAGGTAATTCGCCCCAGTTGTTTTTATTCAATTCAACCGTTATGTTTTTAGCTTTAGCGCTAATTATAAAATCTTGAATAATTTCGAGAATATCGGGATCCATGAATTCACATTTTCGAGCGTCGATTAGCAAAAAGCTTCCTTTTGGAATTTTGAGCAACACTTTTTTCAAAGCAGGCTTATTTAAGAATGACACTTCTTTGCGGAAACGAAGAAGCGCATCGTTATTGTCGCCTTTCGTTATACGAATTGCACTTTTGAAGTTAGTGCGAATAATGAAGAATATTCCGAATGCCAAACCAATAAGCACTCCTTTCAACATGTCACTGAAATAGATAGCCAAGAAAGTAGCAATAAAGGGAAGAAACTGTGCAATTCCTTCTTTCCATAGGTCTCTGAAAATGGTTGGTTTCGTAAGCTTATATCCAACCATAATTAAAATAGCGGCTAACGCAGATAGTGGTACCATGTTCAAGTACGGACCTAAGAACAAAACAGCCATCAATAGCCAAACCCCGTGCAAGAACGCAGACCATTTGGTCTTTGCGCCAGCTAAACGATTCGATGAACTGCGAACAACAACAGAAGTTACAGGCAAGCCGCCAAACAAACCACTAGCCGCATTACCAATGCCTTGTGCAAGAAGTTCGCGGTTAGGAGGAGTAATTCTTTTTTCCTCGTCGAATTTATCTGTTGCTTCAATATTTAAGAGGGTTTCAAGTGAAGCGACAATAGCAATGATTGAAGCTTGAATCCAAACGTTCGGATTCATAAAACTTGCAAAATTCAACTTGTTCCAAATGAATAAACTTGAAGCGGTTTCTAGTGACGGTAATTGAATGAAATGTACCGCTTCCAATTGTTCTGAAACTCCAAGATATTTGGACGTGATGTTTAGAATAATTCCAACTACCACCACAATTAGAAATGGAGGAGCAATCTTTAGAAGAAGTGTATTCTTCATTCTTTTTGAATCGAAGAATATGAGCAAGAGTAAACAGGTTAAACCAATGACTACAGCTTCGCTATGAATTGTTGCATGGAAAAGTTCTGTAATTGTATTGTTGCCATCTGACTGAACAAAGTTTTCATCACCCTCATAGTCTCCGTCATATCCGACTAAATGCGGAATCTGCTTGAAGATGAGAATAAACCCTATGGCTGCCATCATTCCCTTAATAACGGACGTAGGAACAAATTCACCAAAAAAACCAACTCGTAGAGCTCCGAAAATAATTTGTAAGATTCCCGCAAGGAACACACTTGTGAAGAACAAGTTCAAATCGTTATTCAAGCTAGAAATAGCAGTTGTAACTACAACGATGAGACCAGCAGCTGGACCAGACACGCTGAGTTGAGAACCACTAAGAAGGCCGACAATTAATCCACCAGCTATGCCAGAGATAACTCCCGTTATAGCAGGTAACCCTGTTGCAAATGCAATTCCTAAGCACAGAGGTAGCGCCACAAGAAAGACAACGAGTGACGATGAAAAGTCATTTTTATGTGGAAGAATTAAGCTCAAGACTTTGATTGTTTATTTGTGTTATTCTTGTTGAAGAAGTGCGTTGTAATAATTCCCTAAATCTAATCTTAATTTTCGAATATACTCTTCCTTCAACCAATCTAAATAACTATCGGTACTCTTTGAAATACAATAGCTGTATTGCTTCATTCGGCTCTTGATGTCTTGATCTAAAATTTTCAATAGTTCAAAAGCACGTTCCAACGTTGGTGCATTCTCTTGAATAATGGTTGCGTGCTGTTGCATGCTTTTATCCAGAACACTTTTCCCTTTTCCACCAAATCGCGTGATGCGCAAATATTCTTCTTTAATGTCAAAGTCAATCACAGGTGAAAGTGCAAACATGTCTCGAATCTCTGGAGACATTTCGTATTTCATTTCACGCGACATTTGCTCATCGCTTACAATACTTTCGAGATAGTTGTGCGGATGCGCAAAGATGTCGAACCAGTCGATAAACTGTTCCCACAATCCGAAACGCTTCGCATTGTTTCCTAAATCAATTACCGTAAAATCTTTTTTCTCTCCAAAAATGCGTGAGCCACGTCCAATCATTTGGTGATAGAGCGTTAGCGATTTCGTTGCTCGATTAATTATGATTGTCTCAACCGAAGGTTCATCAAATCCTGTTGTTAAAATGGAAACAGACGTAAGTACTGCATCGGGTTTGGTTTTGAACCATTCCAATATTTCTCTTCGCTCTTGTTCGTTGTGCGTGTTGTCTAAATGACGAATTTCATAGCCTTGCTCTCGGAACAAATGAAACACTTGCTTCGAGGTATTTATACCGTTGTTGAAGATCAGCGTTTTTGTTCCTTTGGCTTTTTGCTCATACGCGTACAGCAGCTTTTCCTGCATGTACATGTTTCCATATAACTTCTCCGAACTGCTTACAGTATAATCTCCTGTTATTCCAACCTTCAACGAATGCAAACTAACATCGTAACTGTATGTTGTTGCTTTTGCTAAGTAACCTCTTCCTACCAGATTGCCAATGCTCTCACCAATAATTAAATCGTGGTAATTGTCTTTAAGTGGAAGTTTAATATTGCTACTTAAGGGTGTAGCTGTAACACCGAGTATTACTTGTTCTTCAAACCATCCGAATAATTTTCGAAAAGAATTGTAGTGAGCTTCATCGATAATCACCAACCCTAAATTCGCGAATTCCATTTTCTCGTCACGAAGACGATTGTGAAGCGTTTCAACCATGGCGACAAAGCATTCGTAGTCCGATTCATCGGGCAATTGCTTCACTTTGCTGACAATGATTTTATTCTTCACCGAGAAATTGTTCAGCACATTACTTGTCTGACTAAGCAATTCAATTCGGTGAGTGAGAATGAGAACTTTCTTACCCGTTTCTGCAATGTATCGTCGCGCTATTTCCGAAAAAATTACAGTTTTCCCACCACCAGTCGGTAGCTGAAAACACAAGTTGTAATTGGTCGGAAATTCATGAAGACGCGCAAAGATTCGCTCAAGAGCTTTTTCCTGATAATCATAGAGTACTTTTCTTTCGGGAACAATATCGCTCATTCAAAAGGCGTTCAATTTAGGAGAACGGGCAAAAATAGTTCTCTTTCTTATTAAAATCATTATCGCCATGAAGAATATCCTGATTTTTATTTTTTGTGTGATTGTTTCAACGATTGCATATTCTCAAAATCCCGATGGTACTTGGGCATTCAGCGAGTTAAGAAAATATGGCCAAGTAGAATATTCGGTCATTTCGGAATATCAGAATTTGCCAGAATCCTTTTCTATGGATACGGAATTGGGAAGTATGAGCAGTTACAAAACCTTCACGGAATTTGATTTTTTCGATTCTGCCGATAAAATTGAATTACTTGGCGAAGTGCCAATTGCTGTTCATGAAGTAAATCATGGTCTCACAAATGGAAAGGCCTTCACGGAATGCAATAGGCGAGGGCTACAAGGATTGAATAATAACTACTATTTCTTCACCCCTTCAGGAAATGAAATTTTAGTACGAAGCGATCTGAGATTCTTTCCAACAGGACGCATAATTCCGCTTATTCCTCAGGACAAAAGAAGTTTTCGATTTGATACTTATGTGGAAGGAAATACATCTACTCAAACAGATGGTTTGCTAGGTTTGCTAGATGAGTTCAATTCATATGCTCATTCTTTAGCGACGGTTCTTTTGCTTAAGAAATCTTATATGGAAGTTCCAGGAATGGAATTGAGTCATTATATTTCTTGGAGACAAGACCTATATTCTTATGTTCAATCGTATTATGAATTCAAGTATTTTTTATTGCAGTATTTACTTTACGCAAAAACAAATGAAAGAACTCTTTATGCTGAAATCAAGAAGAGCCCCGATCTTATGTTGGCCATTTCGATCATCAATTCGGATTTTTTAAAATTGGTTGAACAGTTTAACCAAGAGGACCAAGTAACGGGTCCGGCTTATTGGAAAAAGAAAGGGTATACGGTACAAAAGGACCCGGTGTCGGGATATGAAAATTTTAAGCAAGGGAATAGCACCATTGGTTATGGTTGTAAAATGGACGATCGAGATAAACTTCTACCAGAAATTAATCTCTCAAAATTCAATGAAATTAAAGCTGAATTTTCTATTCGTTAGGATGAAAAGGTCGCATAATAATTTCACTCACATTTACTCCAGCTGGAACTTCAATAGCATTCATGATTTGCGCAGCAACCCATTCAACAGGCATTCCTGCAGCGAAAGCTGGACGGAACTGTGCAAGTAATGCTTCGTTTTTCGTTTGTTCAACGAAAGGGGTATTTACAGACCCAGGGCTGATAGTGGTTACGCGAATTTTTTTAGCGAGTTCGGTTCGGATACTTTCACTAATCGCAAATACAGCATGCTTGGTGGCACTATAGACTCCTGAATTAGGAAATACAAAGTGAGAGGCCAAAGATCCAAGATTAATGACATGTCCTGTAGAGGCTACCAAATGCGGAAGGCAGGTGTGCAATACATTTAAGACTCCTTTAATGTTCACATCAACCATGGTATGCCAATCTTCTAGTTTTGCATCTTCCAATAAATCGAAAATACCCAATCCAGCGTTGTTCAACAACACGTCAATGCCGCCCATCGAACTAACTGCCGCTGCAGTCATAGCCTTTACTTCTTCAACATTTGTAACGTCTGTTTTTAAGAAAAACGTATTTGGATTCTTCGATGCCATCTCTGCTAAGACGACTTCATTCCTTCCAGCTATGAAAACCTGATGTCCGTTTTTAATAGCCAATTCATAAGTAGCTGCGCCAATTCCACTGGTTGCACCAGTGATCAAAATTCTTTTTTTAGTCATTATTTCTGAGCTTTTTTGTAAAGTATAAATGCGAGTATTCCAAATGCTAAATTTGGAATCCATACTGCTAATTCACTAGGCACTCCAAGGTTCATGGCGCTTACTGCTGTAATGCGTGAAATGAAAATGAAGATGAATCCAATGATGATTGCCAAAGCTAGGTGGAAACCAATGCCTCCGCGCGATTTTCTTGAAGCTATTGAAACTCCAATAACAGTAAGGACCAATATTGAAAACGGAGTAGCTGTTCGATTCTCTCTTTCCAATTCGAATTTTGCAACGTTGCCTGAACCGCTTAACCTTTGATCTTCAATAAAAGCGTTCAGCTCATTCCAATTCATGGTTGCGACAATTTCAGAGCGTAGGCCAAAGTCTTCGGGACGGACCTCTAAAATTGTATCTAATTTCTGTTTGAAGTAAACCTGTTCGGTGCTGTCTTTGAAAACGCGAACTTGTGCATTGGTAATGCTCCACGATTGTGTTTCGGGTTTGTAATTCGCCGATGAAGAAATAAGTTTGAAAGTCAATTCACCGTCTTTCCATTGTTCCAATGAGA
>JBILTL010000021.1:0-21250 GCA_044371535.1 Flavobacteriales bacterium
AAATTTCTTGTTCAAGATGACACAGGAATTCCATACAAGCATTTCAATGCTGAAAAATGGACAGCAGAACTTTTCGGAACATATGTTCTTCCCGTAAAAGATTTCAGCGAGAACTTGTTTCAAAATGATTTATTAGGAGCCTATAAATCGGACATGTACAAAGGACCTTTGAAGTTTTCTTTAGGTTATCACTGGGGCGGACAGAATAGACAAAACCAATTGGTCTTCATTAAGAAGTAAACCCATACGTATTATGTGGAAAACGAAATTGGTCTTTTTCTTCCTGGTATCAACTCTTTGCTTTTCAAGCAATGCTGAAGCACAAACTAAAGTAAAAAATGAAACGTTTTCGCCCCTAGACAGTCTGTTGAACAGTTCGACAGCTTTGAAGGAAATCATAAAAAACAAAGACAAGTATCGCGTTCAAATTATATACACCACACTCGATAAAAACGCAAAAAGTGAACCTACGCCCCAACATTTTTTCTTCAACTTGAATGAAAAAAATTACTTCTACTCTGCCAGTCTGGTAAAGCTCCCCCTTAGCATTTTTGCGATTGAAAAAATTAACAGCTTAAAACATTTCGGCCTATCACTCGAAAGCAAATTGTCTATTGACAGTGCTTTCTCTTGCCAAAAACCATTGACCATTGATGTTTTGAGTAACGACAGCATACCTTGCATAAAAAACTACATCTCAAAGGCGCTCATCGTTAGCGACAATGAATCGTACAACAGACTATTTGAATTTGTATCTCCCGCATATTGCTCTCAACGACTAAACGAAATTGGGTTTACCAATGGACGAATAATTTCGCGATTCTCTTCGTGCGATAGTATTGAAAACCGACATACAAATCCCTTTAAATTTTATAACCTTACAGATGAGGTTATCTATGAGCAACCGGCTCAATTTTTCGAAAAGAAATACTCTCCTCCATTTCAGAACATGAAAGTTGGAACATCGCATTATTCAAATGGAAAAGTAATTAAAGGAGCTAAAGACTTCTCGAAGAGCAATTGCTTTCCACTTAAATACATGCATGATTTACTTATTGAATTGATTTACCCAAATCTGAATTCCATGGCGTTTTCAATTACAGAATTAGACCGAGAATATCTTTTGAAATGCCTGTCTTCATCGCCGCAGAATTGCGACATAATCCCCATTAAAACGAATCCTGTGTACAATGAATTCATGACGAATTATCTTTATTACGGCGCTCAAAAAAAAGCAGTAAAAAATCCTGATTTGGAAATTTACAATATTGTTGGACAATCGTATGGGTTTCTATCTGACATCAGTTATTTTCATGACACGCAGAACAATGTTGAATTTTTCCTTTCTGCCGTGATCTATACAAACACTTCTGAAGTTGTTGGAAATGGCGGATACCAATATGAAACCATTGGCTTTCCCTTTCTCAAAGAGTTGGGAAAAACCATTTACGATTTTGAAATTAAAAACCGAAAAAGAAATTAATTCGACTTTGGTTTTTGCCTTCTGCAACGTTCACTGCAATACTTCACCTCTTCCCAATTCTTCTCCCATTTCTTTCGCCAAGAATATGGTAGTCCGCATACCGTGCAGATTTTAGAAGGCAGGTTCGTTTTTTTCATTGCAACTCTTTTTTAACTTTTTTCCAAAACGCAAAGAAGGAAGGAAAATCTCCTTTCACCGAAGAAATCCATTCCCGTTCATCTTGAATCCCTTCATAAATATTCAGAGGATGTTCTTTGAAAACGAAATTCAATCTTGGAATACTTTGCAAATCTGAAAACTCTCCAACAAAGATTTGAATGTTTGGAATGTTCTCTTTCGCAAGATCAATACAAAACTGAATACTCTTTTCGGAAACGGGATACTTGTCAAACACCGAAGGCGCCAGCAAAAGAATGCGCGCGCCCTCTTCATCTTTACGCCACATCGGATCAAGATTGTAGAAATTATAAATGAAGCATGTGTCTCCTTCCGTCAATGCCGGAAAGGACGTCTTTGGAAGTTTTGTTTTCAATTGAAACGATTCCAACTCTGTTAATTCATTTGGAATTCCGATTGTTTCAATTTCTTCATATGAAACGTCTAGAAAAGTCTTTGTCTGATTGGTGTCGCAGTATTTGTTTATGTTTTCCTGATTCGCGAAATAAAGCTTGTTACTCTTCGCACCGCATACCCATTGCCAACTTAACGCATTGCTCGCCCAATCGGCGTCTAACAGATGATAATACATCCATTGTGCCGGTTGAATCCATGCGCATCTTCCAAGATTGGTCGCACATGAAGCAATGTACATGCGTACATGATTGTGTAAGTAGCCTGTTTGATAAAACTCTGCAATGCCCTTATCTATCGCCTCAATTCCCGTTTGACCTTTTATGATATTTAATGGAACGCCATTTCTTTCGGCGCGCGGTTGAGCATTTCGAATGTCTGAGTTTATTGTTGAACCTCGCACAATCCAGATTTGCTGCCAATAGTCTCGCCAAGCCAATTCTTTGATGAAGCTTTCTATCTCTTCTATGGCATACCCCTTTTTCATTACACTATCGAAAACCTGCTTCGTGCTTATTACTCCTCTTGAAATAAAAGGAGATAACTGTGTAACTGCTCCGTTTAGGTAATTTCTTGATTTACCATACTCAATGGGATCTATTCCTTCAATTCTGCCAATGATCGCTTTTGTATTCAAATTCATTTCCATCGTATTTCAACAACAACCCAAGTCCAATTTGGTTTAGAATCCACTTTGTTTAACAATTGGAATAAAAATGTTAAACAAAATTGAACAAAACCGAACAAGCGATGTTTTAATAGGTGTGGAGGCAGAAACCACATTTAAAAACGCGGAGAATCCGAAAATCCATAAGAGTAGGAAAACCTAACTAAAATACCTTTTTATGGGACATGTTACAATTGCGAGTGACAACTACGTTGCATTCACGTTCTTCATCGGAACAATGGCTATGATGGCCGCTTCAGTATTCTTCTTTTTTGAATTGAACAACACTTCTTCGAAGTGGAGAACTTCAGTTCTTGTATCTGGTCTTATTACTTTCATTGCAGCAGTGCACTACTACTACATGAGAAGTTACAATTTAGAGACTGGTGAGTCACCAACATTCTTCCGTTATGTTGACTGGATTCTAACTGTGCCATTGATGTGCGTTGAGTTTTACTTAATCACTAAGAAAGCAGGTGCTAAAATTGCATTGTTGTGGAAATTAATTTTCGCTTCATTGGTAATGTTAGTGACTGGTTACATCGGAGAGGTTTTAGATCCAGCGCAAAGTGTTCTTTGGGGAGTTATCTCAGGTGCAGCTTACTTCTACATTGCATACTTAATCTGGTTTGGTGAAGTGGCTAAATTGGCTCAAGATGCAGGTCCACAAGTTGCTAAAGCAACTCGTATCCTTGCTTGGTTTGTATTAGTTGGTTGGGCTATTTACCCATTGGGTTATATCCTAGGTACTGACGGTGGTTTGTTCGGAATCAAATTGGTTCAAGACAAAGCAGCTGCATTGCACGCTATGGATATCGTTTATAACATCGCTGATGCTATCAACAAAATCGGATTTGGTTTAGTTATTTATGCGTTGTCGCGTAAAGAAGACTAAATAAATCTATTCTACGAAAAATAGAATTTTGAAAGGGGCGTAAGGAAAAAACACTTACGCCCTTTTTATTACTCCTTTTCAAACTCAAAAAGTAGACAAACAACTCCAGAAATGAATACTCAACCGCAATACGATTTCATATTTGCTGGCAAAGGAGCGTCTGCGTCACTCGTGCTCATTGAACTTGAAAAGAGAAATCTTTTAGATTCTAAAAAAATTCTAATAGTCAATCCGAATAAAGATTCAACCAACAATAAAAACTTTTGTTTTTGGACTAAAGAAAATGGAGAGGTGAAAAAGGAACTTTTGCCTTTCATTGAACACAGCTGGTCTAAAATTCAGTTGAACAATGGAAAAGAAGAAGCACTAAATCCAACATCTTACAACCACATTCCCAATTCAATTCTTGTTGAAAAGGCCAATGGTATTCTTGAAAAACACACTGCTCAAGTATTATTTGAAACAGTTACCGAGACGGGAACTGATAGCATCGGAAACTTCGCAACAATAAGCGGCGAAAAAACCTACGGAGAATACATCTTTGATTCTAGAACTCCCTCTTTACAAAAAACCGAATGGAATCAAACAACACTGTTTCAAAGCTTTCTTGGATGGATCGTAGAATTTCCAAATGAAAAATTAGATGTTGAATCCTTCCGCATGATGGACTTCAACATTGAACAAAACAATTTCACTCAATTTGTTTATGTATTGCCGTTCTCTGCCAATACTGCCCTTATTGAAGTAACGCGATTCGGCAAAGAAGTCATTACAAATGAAGAAGCGGAATCCATTCTTGAAGACTACATCAAAAATCATTTCGGTGAATACAAGAAAACCGGAACGGAGCATGGGTGCATTCCTATGAGTAATGCATCTCTCAATAGCATTGACATCAAAAACATTATCAATCTTGGAGCGAGAAATTATTGCCTCAAACCAAGTACAGGCTATGCCTTCAAAAATATGTTTAGCCAAGCTACTAAAATCGCTAAGCGAATTCAAGTGGGGCAAAAAACAATTCCAACAAACCGAACACACGAAGAGTCTACAAAAGGAAGATTCGCTTTTTATGATTCGCTTCTTCTAATAATACTCCATCTCTGGCCAAACTATGGCAGAGTCATTTTCACTCAACTATTCTCCAAGGTAGAGACAAAACTCATTCTAAAATTCCTCGACGAGAAAACTACAATTTTAGAGGAGGTAAAAATATTTAGCAGACTGCCCATTGGAATATTTCTAAAGGCGCTAGCACTTCACTTCATCAAGAGCAAAGCATTCAGACCTTTCTTTCTCGTTTGTTTTGCTGCCACGTTATTTTCTCTCTCTAACTTTCCTGAAATACGCAATATCGTGGGTTATACAGCTCTAATCATTGGAATGATATGCGTTGGACTTCCTCACGGCGCTGTTGATCATTTAATAGAATCCAAAACGTGGGATTACAAAAAAGCGCCTCGATTTATTGGTCAATACCTGGCCCTCATTGCATGTATGGGAATAATTTGGTACATGGCTCCAATCTTTGCACTCATTGCCTTTTTGGGTTATTCAGCTTGGCATTTTGGACAAGCCGATATTCGACAGTGGTCTATCTCTAACCTTCTCACATTACCCTGGGGAGTAACCCTTCTTCTCTACATTTTAGGAACGCATCAAAACGAAACTTCGTCAATATTAAGTTATATAGCAGGTATTGAATTCCCATTTTCAATTTCACCTTTAGTTATTGTCCCTTGGTTATTCTTTGCCATTTGGAAAAGAAACTTCTCCATGATCTTCACAATGAGTTGGCTTGCTATTTCAAGTCAGCTTCCACTCCTACTCGCTTTCGGAACCTATTTCATTGGTCAACACAGTATAACGAGTTGGGGACATCTTAAACAACACATCCAATACAAAAGCCGAAAAATTTGGTTGCATGCTCTACCCTTTCACTTTGGTGCATGGCTAATACTCATTCTCTTCTTTTTACTTTGGCCTATGGTTCAAAGTGAAATAAGTTCTTCGCACAGCGCTTGGGGAATTTTCTTTATTTTCATTTCATGTGTAAGCTTTCCGCACGTGATTTTCATGAATAAATTGTACAAGCAAGCTTCTTAATAGGAATTTCAATTTATATTGTTCCATTTCGGATTTTCAACAACCTAGTTCCAACAACGAAGTTCTAACAACGAAGTTCCAACAACGAAGTTCCAACAACGAAGTTCATTCCTCAGCTAAAGTGTTCTGCAATAATTGAATCTTTCTCATTCTTCAAATGTTCCAAGAATGAATTTGAAACTGAGGTGTGGCGCTTTCCCTTCAACCAAATCAATTGCCAAGAAGTGGTTATAGGCAATCCCATCATGGGCACTATGTGAAGCAGACCGCTCGTCAATTCATTTCGAATACCAATCTCCGGCATGATTGAATATCCTAAGCCTGCAAGGACTGCTTGCTTCACAGCCTCATTTGACGTCAACTCCAATTTCTTTACAGGTTGTATTTTCTTTTTTTCAATGAAACGTTCCATTGTTTGACGAGTAGAAGACCCCTTCTCTCTGTATATAAATGGGAATTGAGAAATATCAAAAAAATCATACGGCTTCTTTTTTCTATTGACCAAACTCTTTCCAACTAAAAATAAATTATTTGGAAGCAACTCTAAACTCTCAAAATTCCTTTTGCTCGGCAATACAGAAACTAAAGCTAAATCGATCTCGTTGTTTTCCAAACTTTGAATGACTCCTGCCCTATTATTCACATCCATTAACAAATTAACCTCTGTATTTTGTTTCAGAAAGTCAGTTAAAAAATAAGGCATAACATACTTACCGGTGGAAACTACAGCTATTCTGAGCTTTCCAGTTAACCGCTTGTTTTTTTCTTTATTCAAATTTGAAATTGATTCTACTTGAGTCAAGATTTGTTCAATCCGTCCTGAAACTTCAATCCCAAAATCTGTTACATATATTTTCTTTCCGACAACCTCAATCAATGGACTCTCGAACTGATCTTGAAAGTTCTTCAATTGAATTGAAACTGCTGGTTGTGTCAAGTTCAATTCAACAGCTGCTTTTGTAATGCTTTTTAATTGAGCCACTTTTAAAAATATCTGCAATTGATTCAACGTGTAATTCATAAATTATTTTTATGTTAATTATAACAAACATAAATAAAAATCGAATTCAAAACACCCCCACTTTTGCACCCGAAATAAAAATAATTTTCAAAATGAAACAAGACGAGACTGTAGAACTCATTAACGGAGAATTCACCGCTGAGCAAGCAAAAGAGATCTTGACAAATGTTTTCACGACAAAAATTCAATTTCATCAAATGAAAAATTTCAGTTCACTTGAAAGATTCAGCAAAGAAGATGAAATAGCTATGGCGAGACTTCCTGAGTTAAAAAGAGAACTCAAGCGCACCCTCGCTTTTCTTCAAACTCCCGAGTTTTCCAACAAGAAAATTCAAATCCATTCTGAAATTAAAATTTCAATTATTAACGACTGAAAAGAAAATAAAATTTCACGAGTAAAGTAGACCCAATGAATCTAAACCTACTCCTTGAAAATTTAACGAATCCCGCTTTACTGTTCTTTGCACTTGGTATCCTTGCTGTGCAGTTAAAAAGCGATCTTGTCATACCTGAGAACTCCGCTAAATTCATTTCACTCTACCTCTTATTCGCAATTGGATTTAAAGGAGGACAAGAACTTTCACACGAACCGTTCACCTTTGAAGTAGGCACTTCAATGATTTTCGGAATTCTAATCTCTTTGTTAATTCCGACTTACACTTTTTTCCTTTTAAGAACAAAACTAAACGTGTTCGACGCCGGAGCTGTGGCAGCGGCTTATGGCTCTGTTAGCGCTGTGACTTTTGTAACAGCCGCTTCTTTTCTCGAAGCACAACAGATGAACTTCTCGGGACACATGGTTGCAGTAATGGCACTTATGGAATCTCCGGCAATTATTATGGGACTCGTGCTCATTTCAATTTTCAACACAAACAATACAGAGCGCATTCAGAAGAGAACTGCAATAAAACATTCCTTCACGAACGGAAGTGTTTTGCTTATACTCGGAAGTTTAATTATTGGCTATCTCGCAAGTGCCAAGCAAGCCGAAGGTATAAAGCCCTTCACGAACGATCTATTCAAGGGGTTTCTTGCCATCTTCCTTCTTGACCTCGGAATTACAAGTGGTAAAAAGCTAAAGTCATTCTTTTCACTGGGGTGGTTCCCTGTTGCATTTGCTGTGGCAATTCCTTTGCTCAACGGTTGCCTTGTTGCCTTTTTAAGCGATGGAATAATTGCCGATGTTTCGAACAGATTCATTTTCGCAGTACTCGCAGCTAGCGCCTCATACATTGCAGTGCCTGCAGCAATGAAAATTTCGGTCCCACAATCGAACCCGGGACTGCTCCTTCCAATGGCCCTCGCTATCACCTTCCCGATAAACATAACATTAGGAATGCCGCTCTATTTCCTGATTATTCAAAATTCTTAAAGCGAATCTATTACCACTGAATCTCCTCTTCTCCCCATTCCTTCAACTTCGCGTTAATCTTCGAAAAAGGTTTCGACCCGAAAAAACCTCGATAGGACGAAAGCGGCGAAGGGTGAGCACTTTCAATAACGGCGTGCTTCGACAAGTCAATTAAACTCTTTTTCTTCCGTGCATAATCTCCCCACAAGACAAAAACGACATGCTCGTTTTCTTTCGAAATAAATGAAATAACCGAGTTCGTAAATTCTTCCCAGCCCCATTTGGAATGACTTCCAGCCTTTTCTTTTCCCACTGTTAAAACACTATTCAAAAGAAAGACGCCTTGGTTAGCCCATGAAGTTAAATCTGTTGACCTTGTCAAATCGATTCCGTATTCACTTTCCAATTCCTTGAAGATATTCCGAAGAGAGGGCGGGGTCTTTATTCCTTGACGAACGCTAAAAGCCAATCCATTCGCCTCACCTGCTCCATGATATGGATCTTGCCCCAGTATTACAGCTTTGACTTCTTTTGGAGCGCACAAAGCAAAGACTTCAAAGATTTTTTCTTTGGGTGGAAAACAAATCGAGGAAGCATAGGCTTCCTCGATTTTCTTTTCCAATAAAAATAAATATTCCTTTCTCGCTTCCTCACGAAGCAATTCGCTCCACGCTTTCGGAAAAGATTCAAATAACATTACAACTTCACAAATTTCTTGTTGAAGGAAGAACCGTCTTTCTTCACCACTTGAATGAAATACATTCCGCTTGCAAAGTTACTTGCAGAAATAATGGTTGAAGACGCATTCAAATTCATGATTTCAACCAATCTACCATCTTGCGTATACACTCGAACTTCTTTCAACAAATCGAATCGTGGACAGGTCAAGGTAAAGCTATCCTCAACGCGTGTTGGGAAGATAGTTAATTCTTGAAACGAAACGCTCTCTTCAACTCCAACAACTCCGAAGCATGGTTGAAGTGCAGCTGTTCCTGGATAAGACCCATCAACAACCAGTAGTCCTGTTCCAGCAGCATCCAACCAATCCACTAAATCTTCATTAGCAGGATTCGGATTGCTTGTAAAGTGCTTGTCCATTTTACCATAATAATCTGGCGCAGTTGGTGCGTCACAGAAAGAACCACCTCCCGTTAGTGTTCCGATAATTTGATGGTCCTTGTTAAACAGCGGCGATCCCGAAGATCCTCCTTCTGTTACACCCCAATTGGTTACTGTTTGAATCCAGTTTACTTTCCAATGGTGTCCAGAGGTCTGCCATGTTCCTGTTGAAACAGTTCCCGCAGTAGAAATCTTTTTTACATCTCCCGCTGGATGATGAATGCAAATTGCTTTCCAACCTGAAGCAGACGATGTTGGAGCAGTTGTATTTGCATTCCAACCAGCATAATAAACAGACCAAGTTGCAGGTATTGCTTGTGTCATTTCCAACAAACAAAAATCACTTCCTGAAGCTCCTCCACCATCGTTAGAATCTGCCAAACGAACAGTTCCGGTCTTTTGCTGTGCGGAAGCACTGATGCCCGTTCCGCAAGCGCTCTTCTGATAATTAAAGCGAACGACAACACTTCCGAAATTCGCAGTTGTTGAAGTTTCTGTGCAGTGCATCGCAGTTAGGATAAACTTTCTGCAGTCATAAGACGTATTATTCACAAGGGTTCCTGAACACAAACCAACTCCATCAGAAGAAGGAATACTTAATTTCACAACGGATTTCATATCGTCAGCCCACTCATCACCCTCCGGACATTTAATATCTACTTCGCAAGGATCTGAAGCTCGCTCGAATCTATCATCATGCACAAATCTGAAGTAATGACCAAAACCGCTGATGTTTAATACAGGTTGTTCCATAACCTCGAAAGGTTGATAATACTCCAATACTAAATCATCGCCAAAAACCTCTGGTGTTCTGTATAAACCTGACTCTGAATTTTCCTCACTATTGTATGGTCCAACGAACCACTCGCGATCTGCAGTGTAAGCATACAACTGAGTTCCTTCAGGTAAATACAGTTGCTTAAAAAATACATCCATGCTCAAAGCGCCTGGACTGTGCACACGCAACTGCCACATCTTATCTCCATTCGGGAAATAAGTCCACTCCCCGTCTGTAATCGCGTTCATCGGATACTCGATAATCTTCCCATAGATCGGAAGCGTTCCGTTTTTATCAGATTTATCAGCCATCGCCCACAACTCCTCACTGGTCAAGTTCGCAACTTGAATGCGCTCAACACGAGAATTGAACGAATCATTGGACTCTCTGAATCCTGCTGGCTCCTGAGCCATCACTTGCAGCGACAACAATAGTGCTGCTAAAAAGTATAGTTTTTTCATTTTGCAGATTTGAGGTGGCAATATAGTCAGTATTTTTGCTTCCTTGACTCTGTTCCCTAAAATATCACGTCTACTGCTGAAGGCCTATATTGGTCCATTCATCATCACCTTTTTGATTGCCATGTTCATTTTTGAAATGCAATTCATTTGGGTGTACTTAGACGATTTAGTTGGAAAGGGAATTGACCCTTTTACCATTTTGCAACTGCTCGTATATGCAAGTGCGCGAATCGTGAATATGGCTCTGCCTTTGGCAATTCTAATGTCAAGTATCATGACCTTCGGAACGCTTGCCGAAAACTATGAACTCACGGCCATGAAGAGCGCAGGTATGTCTTTAAGTAGAATACTTCGTCCACTCGTGGTATTCATGTGCGGATTATCAATCTTCTCATTCGTGTTCGCGAACAATGCTTGGCCAATTGCTAACCTGAAATTTCGAACACTTCTTTACAGTATTGTTCAACAACGTCCAACCCTGAATCTTGAAAGTGGCGTTTTCTATAATGGAATTGAAGGAATCAGTATTCGGGTAATGGATAAAAACATAGATACCGGAGTTCTCAAAGATGTCCTCATATATGACCACCGCAATCAAAATTTAGGAAACCGCACTGTTATTCGCGCGCAAGAGGGAAACATGAGTGAAACAGAAGACAAACGCTTCCTCATTTTGACCCTTAAAAATGGTGTTACTTACGAAGAAAAAGAAGAAAACAACAGACCAAAGAAAGGGGCTATGCAACCCCAGAAACCAGAAAAACATATGCCGTTGGTTGCTGGTAATTTTGAGACAATGGTTCTTCGTCTTGACTTAAGTTCCTTCATCTTTCAGAAAAATGACGAGGAGGTTTTTCGGAACTCATTTGAAATGATGACCACGGCCCAACTCGACCAAAGCATTGACAGTCTTGAATTACAGCGCGACAGTTTAGTAAAAGCTATTCAAGTTTTTCAAGCCAACAATCAAAACAAAAGTACAGACCCAAGCGCTCCTTCTGTAACCAATTCAAAAAATGTAGCCCTCGACAATAACGCCAAACAAGCGAAAACACTCGAGGGTATGAATGAAGAGTTGCTTAATCGAAACAAGTTCATTAACCGTCACAAAATTGAATGGCACCGAAAATTCACGCTTGCTTTTTCGTGCATTATTCTATTTTTCATTGGAGCTCCGCTTGGAGCAATCATTCGAAAGGGAGGTCTTGGCTGGCCAACTATTCTTGCCCTTGGCATTTTCATTCTCTTTGAAATGCTGACTATAGCCGGAGAAAAAATGACCAAGAGTAATATTCTTGAACCTCACATTGGCATGTGGCTCGCTACATTTGTAACCGTGCCAATGGCAGTTTTCATCACATACAGAGCACGAATGGAAGGAAAATGGCAATGGAACATTTTCAAGAAGAAAGAAAAGAAAACCAAATCTGAAAAGGCATGAAGTTTCTTCAGATTTGTCAAAAACCTCCACTCCCATTAACAGACGGCGGTTGCATTGCTTTTCATGCCCTCACAACAGGATTACTTCAAGCGGGTCATAGCGTCAAAGTATTCACACTCTTCACAGACAAGCATGACTTTCTTCCCGAAACTATGCCCGAAGAGTACTTACAGAAAACAGACATTGAAGGCGTATATGTAGACACAAACATGAACATCGTAGATGTCTACTGCAACTTCATGACGCGTGACCCCTATAACCTCAGTCGTTTTTTTTCTGTAGATGTAGATATTCGTTTAACGCGTTTACTTCAAAAAGAAAAATACGACTGCATCATTCTCGAAAGTATTTTCACCACTCCGTATCTGCCAACTATTCGCAGAAATGTGAACACGAAAGTCATACTTCGATCACACAATGTAGAACATCAAATTTGGAATAAGCTTGCCGTTGGAGAAAAGAATTTCTTTAAACGCGTTTACCTCGCTTACCTAAGCAAAAAATTATACAAAGCAGAAATAGAAGCTTGGCGCAGCGTAGATGGAGTCGCATGCATTAGCTACGACGACCTTCAGTTTACGCGAGCACTTTCGCAAAAGCCTTCCTACCTTTTGCCTGTGGCAATGGCGGTTCAAGAACCCGTTGAAATGAAGGGCAACGAACTTAAAGTTTATCACATTGGCTCAATGGATTGGATGCCCAATTTGGAAGCTATCAATGGATTCATTGAAAACACCCTTCCAACCGTATTAAAAGAATTCCCATCATTTGAATTTCACATTGCCGGAAGGAAAATGCCCGCTAATCTTCACGATAAAAAAATACCGGGCATTGTTTCTTGGGGAGAAGTTGAAAGTGCTGAAGCATTCGCTCGAAACTTTCAAATTATGCTTGTACCCCTGCAATCTGGATCAGGTATTCGAATTAAAATTCTAGAGGCATTTGCCATGGGCATTGCCGTTATTTCAACAGAACAAGGAATACGCGGATTAGATGTCGACGATCGAAAAGAATACTACCGCGCAGAAACACCCGAGCAATGGGTCGAAGCCTTACGTGCCTTGCAAAATCCAAAAGAACGCGAACGCATAGGAAAGAATGCCCAGCATTTCATGGAAGAGTCTTACAGCAATTCAAAAATTGTTCAGCCTTTGGTTCAATTCATTAAATCGCTTCCAAAAAGATGAAACTCGTAGTGCTCACTTCGCGCATTCCGTATCCATTGGAAAAGGGAGACAAACTCCGCATCTTCCACCAGATAAAACATCTTGCGAAATCACATGAGATTTGTCTTATTTGCCTGAATGAAAATTCAAAGGAAATAGATACATCTGTGCTTCAAGAGTTGGTTGCCGAATTACACATTGTACCTCTAGCAAAATGGAAAGTCCCCTTTCGATTATTCTTCGCGCTCTTCCATAACTTGCCTTTTCAAGTCGAGTATTTCTTTGAGAGAAAAAACAAAAAAAAGGTTGAAGCGATCATTCAACAATTTCAACCCGATCATATCTATTGTCAGCTCATTCGCACATCTGAATATGTGAAAGATCTTTTTCAATTCGATAAAACGATAGATTACATGGATGCCTTCAGCGCTGCAGCCATGAGAAGAGCTCAGACTGAAAAAGGACTTAAAAAATTATTTTGGAAAATTGAAAATGATCGTGTAAAAAAGTATGAACGAAGTATCTACGACTATTTCAATCACCATTCAATCATTACAGAGCAAGATCGAAAACTTCTCGCTATTCCTTCCAACAAAAATATTTCTATTGTCCCCAACGGTGTTGACACAACATATTTCAAAAACAACCACAGTTCCAAAAAGCACGATATAGTATTTGCTGGAAATATGAATTATCCGCCGAACATTGCCGCTGCTATTTTTCTTGTGGAAGAAATTCTACCCAAATTGCTCGATCAATTTCCACACTTAAAATTGCTCATTGCTGGTGCTAACCCATCAGCTGAAGTGCAAAATTTAGCCGGCGAGAATGTTACTGTTTCAGGTTGGATGAATGACATACGCGAAGCCTACTGCGAATCTCGCATTTTCGTGGCTCCAATGTTTATTGGAGCTGGCATGCAAAACAAAATATTGGAAGCCATGTCGTGCGAACTTCCTGTTATTACTACCACGCTTGCATCAGAGGCATTCAAAGAAAAAAACAATTCCAATATCCTCGATGCAAATTCTAGTTTTGAATTCGCAAAAGCCATTCAATACTATTTGTTGAATGAAACAGCACAGGTCGCAGATGGAAAGAAGAATAGAATTTATGTGGAAGAAAAATACAGTTGGAAAATCAGCAATCAAAAATTAGAGCAATGCATTTCAAATCAATAATAGCCTTCTTCATTTGCTTCGCAGCGTTGCAAATTTCCGGACAATCAGAAATCGTCATGCTCGGACATGTGGGGCAACGCAATGCTGAAATCTGGGTACATTGGCCGAATGAAGGCGAGAACGTTTCACTTCAATATTCAAATCTTAATTTGAATGGCGGTGAGATTTCATTTTCTGTTTCGAAAGAAAATCACCTCAACAATAAGATCATACTCTCTTCGCTTCAGCCGAACACGACATACACGTTCTTCCTAAAAAGCAAAAGTTTTCAAACGAAAATTTACGAATTCACCACGCAAGAACTTTGGCAATGGCGAAAAGACGCTCCTGATTTTTCCATCGCATTTGGAAGTTGTGCTTATGTGAACGACACTGAATTCGATAGACCTGGAAAACCATATGGACAATCAGACTCTATATTCAATATCATTTCTGCGTTGAAGCCTAACGCCATGATTTGGGGTGGAGATAACATCTACTTGCGCGAAGGTGACTTCGAAACACAGACCAACATGGTGAATCGATACATTAAAGCACGAGAGGTTCCATCCATTCAAAAATTGCTTTCCACTTGTCCGCAATACGCCGTGTGGGACGATCACGACTTTGGTCCTAACGACAGTCACTCTTCCTTTCAATATAAAAAAGAGAGTTTATCCGCTTTCAAAGAGATGTGGGGAAATTCTAACTATGGGTTTTCAAACAATGAAAACAACTGCATTACGGGTAAAGTAACTCTTAACGATGTAGATCTTTATCTGCTCGATAACAGAAGTTTTCGCATTCCTCCGGGAACTGTAGGTATAACACCGCAAATGTTGGGAAAAGAACAAATCAACTGGCTCATTCAAGATCTAAAAACAAGTAAAGCCTCATTCAAATTGGTGGCTATCGGAAGCCAGGTTCTTTCTAGTGTGGCCGATTTTGAAAACTACGCGAACTACCAAGAAGAACGAGATTACTTGTTGAAAGAGATCGCAGAAAATAAAATCAAGAATGTAATTTTTCTTACGGGTGACCGTCACTTTGCAGAACTTTCTCAAATGACTCTTGCCAACAATATTCGAGTTCTTGACATCACCTCTTCCCCACTAACAAGCAAGCCCTATGGCAACAGCAAAGAGGTCAATTCAAATCGAGTTGAAGGAACTTTTGTTGGTGAGCAGAACTTCGCGCACATCTCATTTAATGGCTCAGGAAAAGAAAGAACAATGAGTATTGATCTAATCAATAAAACCGGAAAATCGTGTTGGAAAAAATCCTACTCGATAGAGAAGTAAAAAACTTAATTCTTTATTTGCGAATTGTTTAGTTGGATTTCGTATCTTTAAAACACCTATACAAGTTTTATATGAGCAAAATTCAATTCGAACTAGAATACCTCGTGCATAGCTCTGCGCACATCCTTTATAATTGCATCAGTAACCCAAGCAGTTTAGAAGAATGGTTTGCAGATTCTGTAAATCAAAAAGGAGAATCATTTCAATTCAAATGGGACGATGAGGAACGAAAAGCAAAGCTTTTATCTTCTAAAAAAAATCAATACATCCGTTGGCAGTGGGACGAATCAGAGTATGCGAACACCTTCTTTGAGATGCGCATTAAAGTTGATGAAATGACCAACGAAGTGGCTTTAATCATTACCGATTTCTGTGATTCTGAAGACGAGGAAGATGCTCGAATGCTTTGGGATTTAGCTATTGACGATCTGCACCGTGTCATAGGAAGATAATCAATTCAATTTCTTATTATTTTTTTGTTCGTTTCGTTCGCATCTTTGCAACCATGAGACAATTCCTTCTCTTTATTTCATGTTTGCTGCTCTCACTGAATTCACTCGCGATTCGCGTATTCATTGACCACCAAACTTTTTACAATTCTGAAACCGGTCCTTACCTTGAAGTTGTTTTTTCCTTCGAAGGAAAATCCATGAAAACGGTCAAAAACGCGGATGGACAATACTTTGCTCAAGCGAAATGCAGTGTCGTTCTTTCACAAGGTTCGAAAATTTTTCAGTTTGCGAAATTTAATGCAAGCAGCACCCCATCTATTCTGCCGAAAGCAACAGATTTTATGTCGGTAGAGAGATTCCCCTTGGCCGATGGTTTGTACCAACTAGCCATAGAAATATCAGACGCGAATGACTCTCTTTCGGCTCCACTTATTCATACCGAAAACATCGAAATTTCTCATCTTTCTGAAGGATGTTTTTTCTCTGACATCGCATTCATAAGCGCTTATACAAATACGATTCAAGAAAATGCCTTCAGCAAAGCTGGCTATGACTTAATACCTTATGTATCCAATTACTACCCTACTTCATTAGACGGTTTAATTGTGTATGCAGAACTTTACAACTCAAGAAAACTGCTAGGTAAAAAAATCAGTTTCGCTTATGCCATTGGACTAACCGATGCCCTGCAAAATGAACTGCCCAATACAAAACGAATCATTCGGGCTGAAGCAGATGAAGTTCTACCACTACTTCAAACCATTGACATCAGTAATCTCACCACTGGAGATTACAAAGTAAAGTTGGAAATGCTCGATCGAGAAGGGAAAGTCGTTTGCACACAGTTTCGAAATTTTACACGAAATAAGATATTTGAAAGTGCCTACACCCCTCCAGCAAGCTTAGACATTTCAAACACGTTCGTCGCGCGGTATTCTAACAGCGATTCATTGTATGCACACATTCAATCTTGCTTACCAATTGCAGAAAGTGTGGAACGAAACACCATTGATAACATCCTGCAAAACGTTGATTTGAGAACTAGACAAAGTTTCATGTACACCTTCTGGTATCGCAGAAACTCTGCGAATCCAGAAAAAGCTTGGAACGACTATTACAAAGATGTTCTAGCCGTTCAAAAAGAGTTCGGAACACGAATCAAAGCAGGCTGGCAAACAGATCGTGGACGTGTTTATTTGCAATATGGGAAGCCAAGTACGCGTGTTGTTCGTAACAATGACCCTGACTATTGGCCATTTGAAATTTGGCATTACTATACTACTAATACGGGTTTAAGAGATAGAAGATTTCTTTTCTACAACACAAGCTTGAACTTAGATATGGAAATTCTTCATACCGACCTGCCGAATGAAACTAAAAATTACGACTGGAAAAATTTAGTTCGCTCTAGACAAATGAATGATCCTGCCTCCACCGGTAGATTGGGAAACAATCAAGGTCAAGACCCTTTCAGCGGCGACGAACTAGAAGATTTATGGTATAACCCGCATTAATGAAATGACTCCCGCGAAAAACATTGCCGTTGTCATTCTCAATTGGAACGGAGCTAAATATCTGAAACGTTTTTTACCATCTGTAATCTCGAACTCTCCAGAAGCAGATGTTATCGTAATTGACAATTGTTCTTCAGATGAATCTGTTCAACTTTTGAGTGATCATTTTGCAAATGTTCAAACCATTGTACTTGATAGAAACTACGGCTTCGCCGAAGGTTATAATAGAGGTTTGGAAAATCTTGACTACGAGTTTTTCGTTCTATTAAATAGTGACGTTGAAGTGCCTCAAAATTGGCTCTCTCCTCAAATCGCCTACCTCAATACAGACCCACAATTAGTTGCCTGTGCGCCTCTTATTCTGAGTCATGCCGAGCAAGACTGCTTTGAATATGCTGGTGCTGCAGGTGGTTATCTCGACAAAGATGGATTTGCTTTTTGCGCCGGAAGAATATTCTACGCGTTTGAAAAAAATACCGGTCAATACAATACAAATCGCGAGGTGTTTTGGGCGAGCGGTGCTGCTCTTACAATTAAGTCTTCGGCCTGGAAGGAAGTAAACGGATTCGACGGAACGTTCTTCGCACACATGGAAGAAATAGATTTATGTTGGAGATTGAAGAATCGCGGGTACAAAATTGGTGTTTGTGGAGAAGCAAAAGTCTATCACATTGGCGGAGGAACGCTAGACCGTCAAAGTTCATTCAAGACTTACCTCAACTTTAGAAACAATCTTTTTCTCTTGTTGAAGAATCACCGTTCTTCTGCTCTATTGCCTTTCATTCTCAGAAGAATGATTTTAGATGGAATTGCAGGTATTCGTTTTTTAACTGAAGGTAATTTCTCGTATTTCTTTGCTGTGCTGAAAGCACATTTTCACTTTTACTCGAAATTTTTCTACTACATCAAGCTTCGAAATACAGAGAAAAAATTCTGGAAAACACCAAATTTATGCGGCCAATACCGAGGCAGCATCTTGGTTTCCTTCTTTTTGAAGCATAAGCATAATTTTCAGCAATTAGATTCCAAGCTACTTTCCGAATAAAATCGGAAAATCATGTATGCCTTTCTTCGTAGAGCACCGCTGGTGCTTATTTGCCTTTTCTTCGTTTCAGGAATTGTTCTGTCGTTTGAATTTGAATACCATTCAATCAATTTCAGTTATGCGTTCTTATTTCTATTGGCCATAGTCATTTGGGTAAACCTGAAAAGAAAATTCCCATTATTTCAAACGGCAACAATTCTGATTCTGTCCTTCCTTTTTGGTGTCATTATCGTTCTCAATTTCAAAAAAAGCTCACATGAATTCCCGCAGGGAGAAGTTCAACTAGAATTTCATATTGAAAAAAAACTTCGTGCAAATCAATACGTCGGGAGCATCGCTCAAAACGATTTTCTTGTTGAATTAAAAAACAACGACACGCTTCAAGCAAGTGACGTAATGCATGTCATAGGCGAATTCCAAGAAATACAACCGCCCAAACTTCCTTGGCTGTTCAATCAGAAAAAACAAATGCTCGCCAATGGGATTACACATGAACTTCAAGTTTCAAAAATTATTAAAGCTTCGCACCCAACAGAAACTTCCTTACAATTCCTTCCACAAAAAATACAAATACATCTTCAACAAAAAATAACTTCATCCATTCCAGATTCCGCAGCTGCCGCTATCCTCTCTGCACTTCTTCTCGGAGAAACCAGTTTACTCTCAAAAGACATAACAGCAGATTACTCAGTTGCAGGTGTTGTTCACATACTAGCAGTTTCAGGAATGCACGTAGCGCTTATTTATGAGCTCATACTTTTCATTCTTAAAATTTCGTTTCGCAAAAAGCGTAAATGGTTAACGTTTATTCTAGCCATGACCTTGCTTTGGGGATATGGTGCTGTAACAGGGTTCTCGGCTAGCGTGGTGCGTGCTTGTTGTATGTTCTCGTTTTTCGTTTTGTCTGACTGCTTTCTCCTTTCACGAAATACAGGAAACACCATTGCGGGGTCTACCCTGCTCATTCTCTTTTTTCAGCCCTATCTCATCTACAATTTGGGGTTCTTGCTTTCTCTTACAGCTGTGCTCGGCATTGTTGTCATTCACCCGCTCATAATGCGACTTTGCTATACTGAAAACAAAATCGGCTATTACCTCGCCTCGTCAACAAGCATAACAATTTCAGCTACGATAACAACACTTCCAATAACCCTTTACATCTTTCACTCTTTTCCAACTTATTTCATACTCGCAAATCTCATTCTCGTCCCTTGGTCAACATTAATCATGTATTTAGGCATCGTATTCATGTTCTTATCCGGAATTCCGTTGATCGGAAATTGCATCATTTCCTTGCTCAATACAGTAACGACCTCCATGAATCAATTCATTCATTTGATTCATCTCTTGCCCAACGCTCAAATCTCAAAAATCAATTTCAATCTAGAGCAACTCCTACTCTCATACCTACTCATTTTATCAATCGTATTATATGTAATTCTCAAATGGAAACACACGCTTCACTTATCTGGAGTTCTCGTTTTGTTGCTTATTGGTTCGAGTTATAAAAAGCCCGATAAATCAAGCTTTCTATTCACTT
Source organism: Flavobacteriales bacterium (assembly GCA_044371535.1). Lineage (GTDB taxonomy): Bacteria > Bacteroidota > Bacteroidia > Flavobacteriales_D > Sanyastnellaceae > CAIZGX01. Next base: position 20,071 of record JBILTL010000021.1, read on the forward strand.
ATTACCAATCAAATTTATTGTTGGTCACTACTGAAAAGGAGATGATTTTGGCCTGCGAGAATGATACGTTAAGTCAGAAATACTTCAACAAATTAAACTCCTGGAAATGTCAGCAAAACCGAGCGTCACAAAACATTCGACTCATTCAATTCCCCGCTTATTTCGAGCTGAATGAAGAAGGGAAAACGACATCGCTTGGAACGATTCATTCAAGTAAAAAACCGGACATTCTTTTGTTGAATGAGGCGATGAAAAAGAGAGCAGTCGACTCCTCCTTCACCAATGAATTTCAAAGTGAAAAAATTCTAATTGGAAAAGGTGTTTCAAAAAAGAAACGAGAGAAAACTCAATCGTTTTTAAATGATAGAAACATTTCATTTCAGGACATACAAAGCCAACCGTTCATTCTAAAATAAGAATACCTTTGCACTATGAATCGCGAATTGTATTTAACAGAATGTCCGCGCGATGCCATGCAAGGCATAGCCAATTTCATTCCAACAGAAAAGAAAGTTCAATACTTGAATCATTTGTTGGCGTTGGGTTTTGACCGTTTAGACTTTGGTTCTTTTGTCAGCGAAAAAGCGATTCCACAACTAAGAGACACGCGTGAGGTTTTAGCTCAGTTGAATGAGTCATCTACAAAACTTTTGGCTATTGTCGCGAACGAGCGCGGTGCCGATGACGCTTTATCCCATGAAAGAATTGAATTCATTGGTTACCCTTTTTCAATTAACAATACCTTTCAACTTCGAAATACAGGAAAAAGCATTGAAGAGAGTTTGATTGTTCTAGAATCCATACAGAAAAAAACAAACGACAAAAACAAGAAGCTGGTTGTTTATTTAAGCATGGCTTTCGGAAATCCATACGATGAAATTTGGAATGAAGAAATAGCAGCCTCATTTGCTAGCCGACTTGTGAATGATTTTGGAATTTCTGAAATCATGATGTCCGACACAATTGGAAGCGCAACACCTGAAAGTATTTCGCAAGTATTCAAAGCATCTCAAGCTCTTTCAAATTGTTCAGTTGGGGCTCATCTGCATTCTCGCTACGACAATGCAATGCTTAAAATCCAATCGGCTTATGACAATGGTTGTCGCATATTCGACGGGGCTTTCGGAGGTTTCGGAGGCTGCCCAATGGCTAAAGATGATTTAGTTGGAAATATGCCTAC
>JBILTL010000025.1:0-20754 GCA_044371535.1 Flavobacteriales bacterium
AAATTAAAAAATAAGTAATATGCCTTGCGGTAAAAAAAGAAAGCGCCATAAAATGGCTACGCACAAAAGAAAGAAGCGTCTAAGAAAGAATCGTCACAAGAAAAAAGTTCGCTAGAACTTTGCTTGATACATCTGTATTGACGGAAGGCGCTTACATGCGCCCTTCCCGTCGTGCATTAAATCTTAGAAAAATTTGAACGCTGAACTTGTCATTAACGCTTCCTCCAAGGGAGTGGAAATTGCCTTGCTTCACGATAAACTCCTAGTAGAGTTACATCGCGAGGTTAGTAATACACAGTTTGCTGTGGGCGACGTGTACCTTGGAAGAGTGCGGAAAATGGTTCCCCACTTGAACGCTGCCTTTGTAGATGTTGGCTACGAGAAGGATGCATTTTTGCATTTTCTCGATTTAGGGCCACACTATCCTACAATGAATAAATACGTGCGCCCCATTCTTGGCGGCGAACGTGCTTCTGGAGAATTAAGTAAACTTCAGAAAGAGCCCGAGTTGAAAAAAGATGGTGTAATTAAAGACGCCATTGGTCAGGGGAATGCTATTCTCGTTCAAATTGCTAAAGAACCTATTTCAGCGAAAGGTCCTAGACTTACTGCTGAGATAACCCTTGCCGGAAGGTATTTGGTGTTGGTTCCTTTCTCGAATAAAGTTTCTCTTTCAAGTAGAATTACCAACGAAGATGAGCGTGATCGTTTGAAAAAACTCATGCAAAAAATTCGCCCACAGAACATGGGGGTTATTGTGCGCACCCAAGCGGTAGACACAAGCGTTGAAGAACTTGATCAAGACCTTACAGATTTAATTAACCGTTGGGAAGAGTTGGTTCAAAACCTTCCGAACGCCCTTCCTCCAAAACGTATTCTTAGCGAAATCAAAAAGACCTCTTCGGTTCTTCGCGATTTGTTGAACGACTCGTTCACTGCTATTCACGTAAACGATGAAAAGTTAGGTGCTGAAGTACGCACGTACATGCACAGCATTGCGCCCGACCAAGAAGGAATTGTTAAGGTTCACAAGACCACAGATTTATTCGACACATTCAATATTTACCGTCAGATTAAAGCCGGATTTGCGAAGCAAGTGAATCTTAAGTCTGGCGCATACCTTATCGTAGAGCACACTGAAGCCATGCACGTTATTGACGTGAACAGTGGTAATCGCAAGAGTGCGTCTGCGAAAGATCAAGAGCAAAACGCCCTTCAAACCAACCTCGAGTGTGCGAAAGAAATTGCACGTCTCTTGCGTTTGCGTGATATGGGTGGAATTATATGCGTAGACTTCATTGATATGCAGCAGAAGGAAAACCAAAAGGCCCTTCACGATGCGTTGAAAGAGTATATGCAAGGCGACAAAGCGAAGCACAATGTTCTTGCTCCAAGCCGATTCGGTGTGGTTGAAATTACACGCGAGCGTGTGAAGCCGGTTACCGAAGTTGAAACACAAGAGACTTGCCCTAGTTGCAGTGGTACTGGAAAAATTGAGGCGGCATTGTTGTTCGAAGATGAAATTGAAAACAGCATTCGTCTTATTGCTGAAACCACCGCTCACAAACATATTGTCGTTGCTATTCATCCAATGGTTGAAGCATACCTCACCAAAGGTTGGTGGTTCAATACTATTTTATCTCGTTGGAAAAAACGTTTCCAGATAAAAATTGAATTGCAGTCTTCGAGTAACAACGCACTTCTTGAATACAAGATTTTCGACTCCAATGGTGAAGCGATTAATATCGCTAAGTAAAAGGTAAGAAGGGTTAAGAGAAGGGAAGAGAGGGGAAGAATGTGCGTAGCACGAATGTTTTCAACGAATGCCTTCGGCGGATATAGTCTGAACAGGTATATTACATATTTCCTTAAATTTGTTTCATGTTAAAACGCAAAATGATCAATGATCCGGTTTACGGATTTGTTACCATACGCCATGCGTTCGTTCTTGAATTAATTAATCATCGCTATTTCCAAAGACTTAGAAGAATAACCCAATTGGGTCTTTCGTCATTGGTGTATCCAGGCGCTGGACACAATCGTTTTCAACACGCCATGGGCGCTATGCATTTGATGCAAAACGCCATTGATGAATTGCGATTGAAAGGTCACGCTGTTTCGCACGAAGAAGAAGTGGGTTTGCTTTGCGCCATTTTGCTTCACGACATTGGACACGGTCCATTCAGTCATGCCCTTGAAAGTTCTATTGTGAATGAAGTTCATCATGAACACATTTCTTCTTTCGCCATGCAGCGCTTGAACCAAGAGTTCAAGGGTCAATTAAATCTTACACTTGAAATTTTCAATGGAACGTATCCACGAAAATTCATGCACCAATTGGTGAGCAGTCAGCTCGACATGGATCGCCTTGATTACCTGGCGCGAGATAGTTTTTTCAGCGGTGTTGTTGAAGGACAGGTAGGAAGCGAGCGTTTGATTAAAATGCTTGATGTTGTGAATGACCAGTTGGTGGTTGAAGAAAAAGGCATTTACTCAATAGAGAAATTTATTGTCGCGAGACGATTCATGTATTGGCAAGTATACTTGCACAAGACTGTTTTAAGCGCAGAATATATGTTGGTGAATGTGTTGAGACGCGCTAAGCATCTTGCAGACCAAGGTGAGCAGCTATGGGCTTCTCCAGCTTTGCAATACTTCCTCAACAACAAAATCTCTTTGTCACATTTCGAAGCAAGCGATGAAGCGTTCGAGATGTTTATGAAGTTAGATGACATTGATATTCTTGGCGCTTTGAAAGTTTGGACTTCACATTCCGATTTCGTCTTAAGTGAATTGGCTACACGCATTGTTGAACGTAGACTTTTTAAGATTGAAATTTCTAGAACTGAAATCCCTGAAAGCAGCATTCAACAAGCCATTCAAGGCATACAAGAACAATACTCCATTACTCCTGAAGAGGCTCGTTATTTCGTGTTGAATGGCAAAGTAGATAACCGCGCTTACAACAGCATGAACGAAGGCATCTTAGTAAAGATGAAAAACGGTGATATCATAGACGCAGCGAAAGCCAGCGATCACGATAATCTTTCTGCATTGAGTGCTCCGGTGGAGAAGTACTTTTTGGCGAAAGCCAAATAATGCCCTTTGGGCGAATATGCAAGCACGAATGCCCTGTGGGCGAATCTCTTCGAGGAATGCTTTGCGAAAGTCTGCGACGATTAAATATGGTTGAAAGGATAATGCGAAAGTGTTGATGAGTTAATTGGAACTGCGTTGCTAAATCATCGAAGACATTCGCGCTACGCGCATTCGTGCTCGCACATTCGTTGCTTAGCAACATTCGGCTGCGCCATTACTCCTTAACCAAACGCAACGTCTTACCATCCGCTCTTACCAAATAGACACCTGCGTTCCATTTCGAAACAGAGATTTCCATGCGGTCTGATTGTGCTTTGTCTTTGAATAAGATTCTTCCGGTTAAGTCGTAAACTTCAACAGAAGTTCCTTTTTCCAAACCAACTAAACTCACGTTGTTCTTAGCCGGATTCGGATACAATTGAAGTTCTGATTTCTTAACTGGAGCTTCTTCAACATTCACTGCGCAAGCCATGGTATAAACCTGACTTGTAAGCGTCGTTTGCATGTTGTTGCCCATGTCGTGAACATTAAATTGAACTTCAGTACCGCAAGGATATGGGCCTTTCAAACTTTGTCCTGCTGCATTCATTACAGAAACTGGTTCGTTCAAAGAAGACACAACACCATAAGGACCGCCTGTGCCCATAGAAGATAGATTCATTGAAACAAAGAACTGCTCATTCGCAGGGTCTGGCATTAAAACCATTCCCATGTTCGGAAGCTCAACATCATACACACATGAACCATCGTCGAATTGTGAATATGGAACGTAGTTCAAAGCCATCGGATCTAAGCAACCACCACAGTAGTACAAGCAACTTCCAACATCACATGTAGCATTGCTGTCGTAGTTACAAGCCGATGGGTCAGTGCAGCCTGCAATTTCATTAGCACCTGAAACAAACGCTTGTAAGTATCCAAAGTCAGCTAAGTTTCCACTTAAAACAACTTCGCCTTGTGCATTCGTTACGGAAACATCTGAACTGTCTGGCATGAACGAATACAACACCAACTGATAACAGTCTGCTGCATTCATGCAATAGCCTGTTGCATAAGGATATTCGTTGAAGGCACCTTCACCCGTATTCGGATTGAAGGCGTAGAAAATCACTTGTCCTTCAGAAGAAACCGTGTTCCAGTTTGCTGCTGCGCAACACGTTCCATTGTCTATTGTTGCGTTCGCATTGTAATTTGGAGCAGTAGGATCCGTACAACCTAGGCAAGAATAATCGCACAAGCTGTAATTCGTGCAGGTCGCATTCGGATTGTAGTTGCAAGCAAATAGATCTGTGCAACCAACTACTTCATTTACCGAGAAGAACTCGTTGATATACGGATTAACATTTCCGGTTGTTTGGTAGAAAATATTTCCATCTGGACCATAAATAGTTACTTGGAAAGGTTGAACAGTCAAGCTCCAAGCGCTAAACGAGAAGCAATCTTGCTCCATGCAGAATCCTTGAAGCATGTTGTTATAACCACCTTGTTGAGTAAGCCCATCAGACGAAGTTACATACCATTCCAACCAAGAAGAAGATTCAACAGTATACCAGTTGTTGAAGCAGCAAGTACCGTTGTCAACTGTAGCGTTTGAATCGTAGTTGTTCGCTGTTGGGTCTGTGCAACCTTGACAAGAATAATCGCAATAAGCAAGTTCATTGCAAGTTGCAAGTGGGTTGTAATTACATGCCGAAGGCTCTGTGCAACCCGGTACTACAACACCCCAAAGAAACGTGTATGGAACACCTGTTTCGAAAGAATTTTCTACGCCTTGAGAAACAATATAACCCGTAGAATCGGTGATTGTAACGAACGTGCTCTCTCCATCTGGGTTAAATGGATCAAAGGCAATCGGATAAGAATTCCAGGTATAACAACCGCTATAGATACATACTGTACTGTCGGCAGGAGTGTTTCCGTACTGGTAATAACCGGTAGAACTTTGAATCGTCCAAGTCGATGGAACCGAAGTCGTAATATTCGCAATATCTGCATAGCAGCATTTTCCGTTGTCCGAAGTAGCATCTGGATTGTAGTTCGTTGCAAGCGGATCCATACATCCGCTGCAAGAAGCGTAATCACATGAACCGTCGCCACAAGTAGCTTGAGGATTGTAGTTACATGCGTTTGGATCTGCACATCCGTAAACAGCATTCAATGAAACCGTGGTATAGAGGTAGTTTGAATCAACTGCTCCAGCAATCCAAACAGAACCATCTTCAAGGGTTACAGTGAAATTCTGATTTGCTGAAGCTTCGTCCAAAGAATAAACTTGCAACGCGTAACAACTGTTTCTCACGCAGAACTGGTTGTTCACGAGATTATCTCCGCCCGTCATATAATATTGCTCGCTGTATAACCAAATCCCTGCTTGACCTTGCTCTACGTTGAACGTTGCCCAATGCTCTGTGCAACATGTTCCATTATCAACAGTCGCATTCGGATTGAAGTTGAACGCATCGGGGTTGGTGCAACCCTGACAAGAATAATCGCAACTTAAGTAGTCGTAACATGTAGCATCTGGATTGAAGTTACAGGCGTTAGGATCTGAACATCCTGCTATGCCATTGACTGAAAGGAATGCGATGTAGTAGAATTCGTTTCCTTGATTGTCAACATTCACGAGATTTGAGCTGCTATCGTAAAGTTCAACTGTAATCGGAAGGGGATTCATTGCCATCGATTCAACTGAAATCTGAAAACATCCGTCTGGCACACAAAAGCTCGTTGCCTCGGGAGAAACACCCTGTGCAAGGGTTTCGCCATTTCCATTGTACACCGCCCAAGTGCATGCCCCAGGCATGTTTAGCGAATAACAATTAAAGCCTTGCGCAAAAACCGAAGTGGTTAGGGCAGTAAATAATAACAGAAAAAATAGCTTGTTCATTGTTTTGTTCTAGTGTTTCGAAAGGTAAGACAACAAAAGGCTGAACAAAGTTCGCTGAACAACAAAATTTCTTTGATTATTACGTTTCATCTCGCAATAATCGCTCGAACTCTTTATCATCGTTGGCATGGGCTAACACCCATGCCTTGCGCATTTGTGTCGCCCCGAGGTGCTAGGGAATGATCATTTAAAAGTTTGTTTTCCTCTTCTAAATAAGAATAATAGGTGTGGTGGTTCTTTTGGTTTTTGATGTATTGAATGACTCGTTTTCGGTCTTTGTAGTAGACGGAAAACACGGCGTATCCGGGTTGCCAGGTGAAATCGGCAAGGGATTCGTGTTGCGATTTCATCCAACGTGAAGAGTTTGATTTAGCGGCTTCGGCGAGTTTGGCGGTGGTGAGTGTTCGCGGTAGTTCGCAGAGTATGTGCACGTGATCGTAGTATCCGCCTATGGCATATACTTCGGAACCTTTGTTGTTGAATACGCCTATGAGGTAGGCGTGTAAGGCTTGTTCAACTTGAAGAAAAATTTTAGGTTCACGGTATTTGGTTACGAACACGAAGTGTAAGACAAGTCGGCTTAAGGAAGAAGGATTCATCGGGCAAAAATGAAAGGCAATCTCTAATCGCTCAAGGAATGTTTATGCGCTAACCAACGCGAGCCCCTTGGGGCGACATTACCCGCGTAGCGCGGCTGTTAGGCCGTGCGAAAGGGAACGGTTCTCGCATAAATGCGCATAAGGTAGAACCGTTGTTAACTCGCGAGGAGGGTTCGTTTGCTTGATTACCGTTGGCATGGGCTAACACCCATGCTTCCCCGATTATTTCACCCCTTCGGGGCTACACTCATAAAAGTCAAAGACATTCGTCGAAGACATTCGTTGCTCCGCAACATTCGCCCTTCGGGCATTCTACTGCGTAAGCAGTTTACCCGCCGTCTTCGCCACCACCTCTTCCAGGGTGACATCCGGAGCCAATTCCACCAAATGAAACGCGCCGTCGCGAATGTCGAAAACACCAAAGTCAGTAACCACTTTTTTAATGCAATGAATGCCTGTTAGCGGTAGAGAACATTGTGGCAATAACTTCGAATTACCGGCCTTGTCGCAATGCTGCATTGCCACAATAATGTTCTTCGCGCTGGCCACCAAATCCATGGCGCCGCCCATGCCCTTCACCATCTTTCCAGGAACTTTCCAATTCGCAATATCTCCGTTCTCACTCACTTCCATAGCGCCCAAAATAGTTAGATCTACTTTCTGCGCGCGAATCATTCCGAAGCTCATGGCACTGTCGAAAATAGAAGAGCCATCACGCAAGGTAACCGTCTGCTTCCCTGCGTTAATCAAGTCTGCGTCTTCTTCTCCTTCGAAAGGAAAGGGTCCCATTCCCAAAATACCGTTCTCACTTTGCAACTCAACTTCCATTCCTTCCGGAATGTAATTGGCTACCAACGTAGGGATGCCTATGCCCAAGTTAACATACGTTCCGTCTTGAACTTCTTGCGCAATGCGCTTCGCTATTCCAATTTTATCCCAAGCCATAATTATACTCTTTGACGAACAGTACGCTGCTCAATTCTTTTTTCGTAATTCACTCCTTGAAAAATACGGTGCACATATATGCCCGGCGTATGAATGTGATCTGGATCTAATGCTCCAAGAGGAACCAATTCTTCCACTTCAACAATGGTAATTTTTCCGGCCATGGCCATCATGGGGTTGAAGTTGCGGGCCGTTGAACGAAACACCAAATTGCCCATAGCATCGCCCTTCCAAGCCTTCACCAGCGCGAAGTCTGCATCGAAGGCTTCTTCCATCAAATACTTCTTTCCCTTGAACTCGCGAACCTCTTTTCCTTCTGCCACTTCCGTTCCAACACCCGCAGGCGTATACACAACAGGCATTCCGTATCCCGCTGCCATGCATCGCGTGGCCAAGGTTCCTTGCGGAATGAGTTCCACTTCCAATTCACCACTTAACATCTGACGCTCGAACTCGGCATTCTCACCAACATATGAGCTGATCATTTTCTTGACTTGTTTTTGTTGAAGCAACAAGCCCAATCCAAAGTCGTCTACGCCCGCATTGTTCGAAATGCAAGTGAGGTCTTTCACTCCCATCTTCACCAATTCCGAAATGCAATTTTCTGGAATACCACATAAGCCAAATCCGCCCACCATGAGCGTCATTCCAGAGGTTATTCCCTCGCATGCTTCCGCTGCAGAAGCTCTTACTTTATTAAATCCCATAATCTATTTTATTCTGGCGAGTCGCCGTCAAATTCTAATTCTCCATTGAAAAACTCTTCAAACAAAGCACCTTCTCCATCGTCAAACAACTCTCCCATTCCTGTTTGGTTACATTGGAATCGAAGGGGATCGTAATTTATAGGTGCAGCAAAATCTTCTTTAGAAATTGTGATTTTCGGATCCTTGTAAATGCCGTTCATGAAATACCCGAAAATTGGCAATCCTGTGTTGGCACCCTGTCCCAAAGCGGTGCTCGAAAAACGAACCGTCGGATCTTGTGCACCTACCCAAACACCCGTCACTAAATCGGGAGTCATACCTATGAACCATCCGTCGGTGTTGTTTTGTGTCGTTCCTGTTTTACCAGCTAGCGGGTAAGGGATTTTTCCAAATTTCGGATTTGAACGAATGCGAGACGCTGTTCCAAAGTCACAAACACCTTTCATTAGCTTAACTGTTTCGTAAGCAATTTCGGGCTCCAATGCTTGATCAATCACAGGGTCGGCTTCGTAAATCAAATTGCCGTTTTTGTCTTCAACCCGCATGATGTACGTTGGTTCAATATACAAACCGTGATTCACCAAAGATGCTTGAGCACCTACCAATTCATACATGGATAGCTCACAAGCACCGAGTGAAATTGAATACAACATGGGTATGTAACTTTTCACACCCATGCGCCGCATCATTGCAATAACGGGCTCTGGTCCGAAGCGAGATATTAGCGTCGCCGCAATAGAGTTCACAGAACCTGCCAATGCCTTGGACATCGTAAGTGTAGCTCCACCACCACCCTTCGGACACCATCTTCCACCTGTAGGCAAGTCAATACAACCCGCTCCGGTAATTTTATCGCATGGCTTCATACCCATTCGCATGGCCATTGCGTAGATAAACGGCTTGAAGGTTGAACCAACTTGACGTTTCGAAAGAAAGACATTATCATACTTGAAATACTTGTAGTCGATTCCACCAACCCAAGCTTTTACAAATCCATTTCTTGGATCTATCGACATTAAACTCGCATGCAGAATAGTCTTGGTGTAAATGATACTGTCCATCGGAGTCATCGTGGTGTCCCTATATCCTCCGTGCTTATAGACAGTCATCTTTGCAGGTTTATTAAACACTGCGGTGATTTCCTCTTCTGAACGCGAATCCCACGTGTGACCGCATCCTCCAATATCTTCTTTGCAATGATTGTGTCCGTCTACACTCTCAATGTATGAAGCCGGACGGCCGCAATCTGGGCACATTTTACCTGCCAACATTTTATAACGCTCGCTGGTAACAACTGCCTGCCTCAGAATTGCATTGCGATCGTTTTCAGTAATTCGAGAAAAAAATGGGTATTTGTCCTTCGGTCGTGAAGCTAGATTTCTTGTAAATGCTGGCTGTAACTCTTTGCTTAAATGCTCTTCAATGGCATGCTCTGCATGAATTTGCATGTTTCGATCCAACGTTGTGTAGACCTTCAAACCATCTTCGTAAATGTTAAAGGCAGTACCGTCAGATTTCTTGTACTTCAGCTCTCCGTTAGCATCACGACTTTCAAAAATTTCTGTAAGCTTATTTCTAACAGCCTCTCTAAAATAAGGTGCTTCACCTTCGTCATGAGATACTTTGGCGTATTTCAGCCCGAGTGGTTCTGATCTGTATCTATCATAATCACTCTCAGACAACTTACCATATTTAACCATCTGTGACAAGACAACTTCACGTCGCTTGGTTACCAAAGAATCTCTTTTTAACGGATTGAAAAGAGATGAGTTTTTTAGCATTCCAACCAACATGGCTCCTTGCGGAATAGTAAGAGAATCAGGTGAAGTAGAGAAATAAATACTCGCAGCACTTTTCAAACCTACCGCTTGATTTAAAAAATCATACTGATTCAAGTACATAGCCAATATTTCATCTTTGGTATATACACGCTCGAGTCTCAATGCAATCACCCACTCCTGCAATTTTTGACCTATTCGAGTGAAAATGCCAACATCCTCATAATCGCGTGTAAACTGCAGTTTTGCTAATTGTTGCGTAATCGTACTTCCGCCACCGTCTGCACCCAGAGAAACTGCGGCCCTTGCTAAACTTCGAGCATCTATTCCACTGTGCTCTCTGAAACGAACATCCTCGGTTGCCAATAATGCATCAATGACGTGTGGAGGAATTTCTTGATATGAAATATCAGAACGGTTCTCTTTGTAGAATGCTCCTATAGACGTTCCGTCTGAAGAGTAGATTTGAGATGCCAAACCTACTTTCGGATTTGCCAACAAACCAACATTCGGTAACCCGCTGAATAATACTGCCACCAATACAAACGTGAAAAATATCCATGGCGACATTCCAATCCACCAAAGAATTTTCGCGTATTTTTTATCTTGTTCCGGAGTGTTTTCCATAGGTTCAGGTTAACGTAATTCTCAACGTAAAATTTAAATTATCAAAACTATACCATCTATTCCGCCTTCGTGAAATAATTCTTGATTTTTTCAGCTATTTTTTCCCCCACCACCTGTTCAATTTCTTTTTGTCCGGCCGCCTTTATTCGAGCCACAGAAGAAAAATGTTGAAGTAACTTTTCAATCGTCTTCTTTCCGACGCCAGCAATGTTTTCCAATTCAGAATGAATAGCGCCTTTGCTGCGTCGTTGCCTGTGTTTGCTGAGTCCGTATCTGTGCGCTTCGTTTCGCAAATGTTGAATAATCTTCAAACTCTCGCTCCGCTTGTCTAAATAAATAGGAATACTGTCTCCTGGAAAGAAAATCTCTTCCAATCGCTTCGCTATTCCAATTACCGCAATTTTTCCACGAAGCCCTAAAAGGTCCAATGATTCCATAGCGGAAGAGAGCTGTCCCTTTCCACCATCAATAATGAGCAATTGGGGTAGCGGCTGTTCTTCTTGAATCAAGCGTGAATACCTGCGATAAATGGCTTCCCGCATAGACGCGAAATCGTCGGGACCCACGACTGATTGTATATTAAAGATGCGGTAATCCGATTTGCTCGGTTTGGCGTTTTTGAAAACCACACACGCACTTACGGGATTGGTTCCTTGAATGTTCGAGTTATCGAAACATTCAATGTGAACAGGTAATTCAGACAAGTGCAAATCTTTCTTCATGGTTTCCAAAATGCGTTGCGTGTTACGCTCGGGGTCAAGGAAAGCGGCACGCTTGCGTGCTTCCAACAGAAAATGATTTGCGTTTTTTAATGAAAGATCTATGAGTTTTTTCTTGTCGCCGCGTTGCGGAACCAATACTTCAAGTCCAGGAATTTTTTCATTCAATTCGAAGGGAAGCAAGGCCGTTTTTGCTTTACTGTTCATGCGCTCGCGAAAAGAACGGACAACGAAAGACAAAACTTCTTCGTCGGTTTCATCTAACTGACGAACCACTTCGGCAGTATAAACATGCACAATGCTTCCGCGCAAGATGTGCATGTAATTCGCATAGGTACTCTGCGTATCTGAGGCAATCGAAAACACTTCAACATTATCGATATCTGTGTTTACAATCGTTGACTTCGCCTGGAAATTTTCTAAGGTTTGAATGCGTTCTTTCAACTGCTGAGCTTGCTCGAATTTTTGTTCTGAAGCCAATTGAAGCATCTCCTTTTTGAGGTTCTTCACAGCCTCTAAATATTCCCCTTTAATAATACGCTTGATGTGCTGAATGCCTTGCTGGTAGTCTTCTTCGCGTTGCTTGCCCACACAAGGACCTAAGCAATTTCCTAGGTGATATTCCAAACACACTTTGAATTTTTTTGCTTGAATGTTTGCTTTAGAAAGATTCAAGGTACATGATCGAAGGGGGTACAATTCTTTGATTAAATCGAGTATCGAATACAACGACCTTCCGGAAGTGTAAGGACCGAAATACGTTGAGCCGTCATCTAAAATCTGACGGGTACTCAACACGCGCGGAAAGGGTTCGTTCTTTATCACAATACTCGCGTACGACTTGTCGTCCTTCAACAAAATATTGTAACGCGGCTTGAACTTTTTAATGAGTGAATCTTCCAACAACAACGCATCAGATTCCGTTTCCACCACCGAGTATTTCACATCACGAATCTTCTTGACCATTAACTTGGTCTTTATGCTGTCGTGCTTGATCTTGTTGAAATAGCTCGTCACACGATTCTTCAACACCTTCGCTTTACCAACATACAAAATGGAACCGTTCTCGTCGAAGAACTGGTAAACACCCGCCTTTTCAGGCAAGGCTTTTAATATGCTTTTGATGTGATCGGAAACTTCCACAAGACAAATATCGGTATATCTTCGCCACAATGAATTTTGTAACAGGGGCTGCAGGTTTAGTTGGAAGTCATTTGGTTCTTCGATTGGTGGAAGAAGGAATGCCTGTTACTGCTTTGTTTCGAAATGAAAAAAGCAAATCGGAAGTTCAAAATCTCTTTCAATTTTACGGAAAAGAAAATCTGTTTTCTCAGGTTGAATGGGTGAAAGGCGATGTGGAAGATGCCGACGACATGTATGAACTAACGGAAGGAATGCATACGGTCTTTCATTGCGCAGCCATCGTTTCTTATCATAAAAAAGATGCTTCTCGCATGTTGGAAGTGAACATTAACGGAACAAAAAACATTGTGAATGCCTGCATTGAAAACGATGTGAAGCACTTCATTCACGTGAGTTCTATTTCTGCGTTGGGTGATTCGAAAGGAGAAATCATTGATGAAGAAACACCGCGCAATTTCAACGATTATCACTCAAATTATTCGAAGGGAAAATACCTTTCTGAACAAGAGGTTTGGCGCGGCATTCAAGAAGGATTGGATGCAACGATAGTTAATCCTGGCGTCATCTTCGGACCGAACAATTGCACCCGCAGTTCAGGAACCATGATTGCTCGGATTGAAAAAGGCCTTCCGGCCTTGCCGGCTGGTGGAAGCGGGATTGTTTCTGTTTTAGATGTCGTTGAAGTGATGATTCGCGCGGCCAAACAAGAACCCACCAATGAACGCTATATTCTCTGCGCAGAGAATGTCCTAATGTCAGAGCTCTTCACCAAAATCGCCAATGCCCTTCATGTTAAAATTGGAAAAACCATTGCGAAGAGGTGGCAAATTGTGTTGGTGTTTTATATGGAAGCAATGGTGGAATTATTGACAGGAAAAAGAGCAACTATCACCCGTGAGATTATTCGCAATTACGACGAAGTGAAACGATTCGATGGAAGTAAAGCCACACGCACCTTCGGGTTTGAATACCGCGATACTTTTTCCAGTATTGAGGATACCATAGGGTATTACAGAACTGTATCGAAAGGTGCTTCTCAAACTGACTAGAAAAGAAAAAACCCTTTCAACCGCAGCTGAAAGGGCTTCTTAAACCAAACCAAACCTCAAAACCTAAATCGTATTATCTGTCGGCGTAAATCCAAACACCAAGCTGGATGTTCATGTGTTTTTCCATAGTCGTTATCTTTTTCTTTTAACAAAAATGTAAAAACCATTCCCTCCAAATATTGCCAATAAAGCAAAGGCCCCGATAAACTGATTATCGGGGCCTTTCAATTCAGAATAGGTTAATTATTACTCTACAAGAAGCATTTCAACACGTCTATTTCTAGCCTTGCCTTCTTCCGTATCATTCGGAGCAATAGGCTTATCTGGACCAAAGTAGAACACTTCGAATCTATCCATCGCAAGACCTTTGCTCACAAGGTATTTCCGTACTGATTCTGATCTTCGTTTAGATAAGTTCATGTTTGAATCATAGCTTCCAACATTGTCTGTGTAGCCCGAAATTCGAAGCTTCCAAGTTGGATTGCTAATCATTAGCTGAGCCAATTCATTCAAACTAGCGAACGAGCTAGAAAGAATTACATCGCTCGTGCTTCTAAACTCTAGATTCTCGAAAGCCTTCTTCATTACTTGCTTCTCTTCTTCTTTCAAAATAATTACCTCGGCTTCTTTTGCAAAGCGGAAGAACCCGTCGGCCTCGCGATAAGCATTCTTACCGCGAAGATTAGGCGCAGTTACAAATACTGTTTTCACGGTGTCTGCGTTGTATCCTTCAAGTTTAAACTTAGCTGTTTTTGTTTCCACAGCGTTTCCATAGCTGTACACTCCGCCAGCTTGTTTCACTTTTTCAATTTGCGTTTCCACGTTGAAATGTGTTAACTCTGCAGCAGGACAGCCCTTTAATTCAGCAATTCCATATACAGTAGGACATGCATCTACTTTGTCTATGATATTGTCACCGTCTGTATCTGGACAACCGTTGTATTGAACCAAACCTTTGGTGTCTGGGCAATCGTCTATGCGATCCATTACACCGTCTGAGTCGCGGTCTGGACAACCGTTAAATGAAGCCAATCCTTTGTCATCTGGACAGTCATCTTTTGAATCGGTAATGCCGTCGCCATCTTTATCTGGACAACCTTTCAATTCTACCAAACCTGCAACTTCTGGGCAATCATCTTTCAAGTCTGTCACGCCATCGCCGTCTTTGTCGGGACATCCGTGAAGTTTTGCAAGACCCGGAACATCCGGACATTCGTCTTCTTCATCGCGAATATGATCTCCATCGCGATCTGGGCAACCGCGATATTCCCAAGTACCCGGAACCTTAATACATTGATCCTTTCTATCTGAAACTTTATCGGCGTCACGGTCCTTGATGCGTTTGTATGCAACAGGAATACGCACCATAACATAAGCGTCTAATCCTGAAATATCTTTTGAACCGAATCCGTCTCCGCGAAGGAAAGCGCGATACGGATACATGCTGCTTGTTCCGAAGGTTACAGGCCCCAAGCGAACAGCAAGTCCGGTGCGAGTTCCCATTAAACTGTTGTGACTGATGGGCACAGAAACGCCAACTATACGATGATCCCAACGAGGCGTTATAGAAATAGTCGTAAAATCGTGAACCTTATTCGCGTTGGAATTGAATCCGAAAGCAATGAAGTTCGTTTGATTGATGTACAAGTCCTTCCAAATATGATAATCTATTTGTGTGCTGAAGGCAGTTGGCAAATTCATTTTGTAATCCGCTCCTGCATTCGTTCCGCCGAAACGAGCGCTCAGGGTATCGTCTAAAGCAGCTATAGGTGTAGTGCCGAAATCTAATTTAGTGATATCCCAATTGGAAGTATTAGCTGTAAAGTCACCGCTTTGTCCACCCTTCGAGAACTTCACTCCCCCAAGATCTGTCATAGAAACACCAACTTTCAATTTGTATTTATTCTCGTTGCGCTTCCAAACGTTTGTCTCACCATCCATGTCGTGCTTGTGTTTTGCATAATCTGGACGCCATTCGTAGATGACACCAAAATCAAAACCTAACCCTAGATTTGAAACCACGCGATAGTTCGCGTTGTCTTGGTTCGCTTCAAAATTTGTTGAGTATCCGTATTGCACATCGGCATTGTATAGCGAAAGCGTAGAATCGGAATTAATCTCATAATCGAGGTTATCTATAAATAAATAGGCAGATTGCAAACCTTGAAGAGCCTTGAGGGTTACACCCGCCTTCAAAAAATGCTTCTCCTTGTCCAACAACACTCTTCCAAAACCAAAAGCGTATTCCATCCAACTCATGGTTTGAATGGAAAGATTATCGTTTGTAATTCTTGTGTTATAAAGCGAAGGATAATTCAAGCTGTTGTATCCGAAACGATACAACTCTTCATCTACACCGTCCACATTCAAGTATGTTCTTCCACGCGCTGAGAGTGAAATGGAGGTCTTTTCATCCAATGAAAGAAGTAGCCCAGGTAAATAAATATTATTATTTACAAATGCGCTTCTGTCGTCCTGAAAATTAGCCGTTGTGAAATCTTCAGTAGGAGGAGTCGGATCTAATAGTGGATACGAAGTCGAGGTTATTCCCCCATCACGAACCAAATAACTCGGTTTGAAACCAATGAAATTGTTGGCAAACCCGAACCCCGTGCCGAACAATTGAATTTCAAACTTCAGGCGATTATCGGCCAAATTTGCAGGATTCAAATGCACGCTAGATAAGCCACCGTAGTTGCTTGAAGTAACGCCTAGAAAGTCTTGAGCGTTCGAATTCAATAAAGAAAGCGTGCAAAAAATGAGAGGTAAAATTCTTTTCATGAAGTAATGATTTTCGGATACATGTTTCCGCTTACGTAAAGGACGCGCAATTAGTTCCAAGATATATAAATACTTTTTGAAGTGTTAAACACAACTGGTTTAAAAAAAACAACACAAAAGGAAACATAAATCATTCGTTAACGTACTTTTCCGAATTGAAACACATTCTATTCCTTTTATTTCTTGGGCTTGCTAACTTGGTTGTTGGACAAGATTTTCGCGCAGCAGCCATTCAGCAATATGCCGAAGGAAATTATGACGTCGCATTGCATAGCATTAACCTTTTGGAAAAATTCGAGGCCTGTGATTAATTCATTAAAGCCAATGCGCTTCAAAAACTCGGGCAATTTCAACAAGCGAGTTCGAACTACAATGAAGCAAAATCGGCCGGTTGCGAAGACGAATCATTGTTGCTGAATAACGGCATATGCGAATATTCTCTCGGAAATTTAAGCGAGGCTGTTCATCTCCTAAAACTATACACGCACGAAAACAAAACCAATTTCCAAGGTTACTATTGGTTAGCATCTGCCTACTATCTTCAACATAAATATTCAAAAAGCCGTGAAGCACTTGAAACGGTTTATTCACTGAATGAAAAATACGCCCCTGCTTATTTTCTAGATGCCGCCATTCATCAGGGTAGAAAGCAATACGCTGCTGCAGCTGAAACGTTCCTCGAGGCCTATGCACTAGACAGCACATTGGAAGAGGCGCACCTTCAGGCGGGAATCTCATTTCTCGATATGCAGAAGTATGAAGAGGCACAAAAGATTTTCAAACAAATGCTTAATCCAACCAACAAATCGTACGTTCAAGCGTTGTACTATTCAGGAGAGACTTCTTATTTGTTGAAGGAAAACGATGATGCGTGCAGGTATTGGAAAGCCTCAGCTGACGTAAGTGATTACGATTCGAAGGAAATTGTTCGCACGTGGTGCGAAAACAAAAAGACGCCTATTTTCAAAATGCGTGCTTCGCGCTTTAAGTTCTAATTGAGAACAACTTTCACACTCCAGTTGGCGCGCACTTCAATGGGTTTAGAGAAGACACTCACAGGCTCGCATCTTATTTTTTTCTGAAGATCGGCAATGTCCCATTGATCATTTCGGTTCACGTCGTGAACCAAACGAACGGTGTACTTTCCTGGCTGAATACCAATAAAGACAAGCGTTTCAGCATAATTTACTTTCTGAACAACGGTTCCCTTTTCATTGCGAAGCTCAACAAACTTCTTGAAACTCTTGTCTTCAAGCAATGGAATGGATAACTCGAGGTTTCCCAATTTTTCGGGAGAAGCAAATTCGAAATTGGTTTGAAGGGTATCGTTCGTTGTGCCGTATGCCGTTTCCCATGCGCCCGGCAAAATGCGAATGCTTCCTTTTCCAATAAGCTCACTTGCATTGGCGTCTACTTGTATTGCGAAATGCAAAGGGGAGTTTGTCTCTGCAATTGTCCCTGTTGCTTGAATTCCTTGCACTGTAACTTGACACGTGTTTCGTTTCAACACCGCATAGGCCGGAGCTTTCACTAAAATCAATGATTTCCGGTCTTGCTGAATACTTCCAGAAAACTTGAACTTCTTAAGCTTCGGAGATTTCGCAACAAAAACACTCAAAGTATCTGCTGGTTGTTGATTAAAAGAATAGGTAACTCCTTCGAAGTTGTTGCTCGGTGTTGTGCCTTCTCTTCCGCCAAGTGCAAAAAAGAGGGTATCGCTGTTGTTCAATGAACCGTATCTGAAAGGAACACTCGCCGTTGTTGGAGCTAATTTAATTTTTTCAATCATTCCATAGGCGCCAACAATGAAGCCACTTCCAACAGAATCTGTCTTGAACATTTCCTCTGTGATTTTCTCTATTTTTTTTGGAGAAAAGCGCAAATTCAACGGATAATTATTTTGGGTGGAAAAAGGAGCTTCTATGAAATCGCCGACTTCATTTTCATCCCAAATTCTGTTTTCATTCAAATCGGAAAATGCGGCAACGTGGAAATTCGCTTTGGGTAAATAGTTGAAGATAAACTCGCCCTTGTCATTCACCTTTTTCGCATAGGCCACCGAGCCCATTAAACTATCAGAGTATAGAATTACCGTTGCCTTTTCAGGCACCCCACCCTTTTGCGCATCGTATACCACACCGCTAATAGAAGCAGAGTCGAGCGCACTTCCAGTCGAAAAAACAAAATTCAACGAGGTTTTATTTCCTTCTGTAATATCTGAAATAGCGTTGCCGAATTCAATGGTGTAAGTCGTATTCGCTTTCAGCGTATCGTTCCAAGAAAGCATAGCCAAACGCTTGTTGCAAATCAAGGTTGCTGGCTGTTTCAATGCGGGAGAGATAATGACCTCATTCGCAGCGCCCGCTTGCACAAATTCATCGAAGTTCAGAACCAGTGTATTTGTAGCGACATTCGTGGCGAACGAATCTATGCTTTGCGCAAGTAATTTTGGCGGAGTCACGTCCTTCGCTCCGCCGTTCAGTCCGCGCACTTGGGCGCATCCAACGGCAACGAGGGCAAATCCGATTACACTACTATTTCGAAGATTAAAAAACTTCATTCGCTAAAATATTGGCTATTTCTTCCAAGCCGGTTAGATCATCTTCATCGAAAAAATCGAGGTGTGAACTGTCTACATCTAACACACCAATGACTTCATTATCCTTTATAATAGGAACTACAATTTCGCTTTTGGAAGCGCTGCTACAGGCGATGTGTCCGGGAAACTCATCTACATTGGGAACAATAATGGAAGCGCCGTTTGCCCATGATGTTCCGCAAACTCCCTTGCCTTGCTCGATCTGCGTGCAGGCAACAGGGCCTTGAAAAACAAAGAGATTCAGCGAGTTGTTGTTCACGATATAGACGCCCACCCACAGGAAATCGAAATTTTCTTTGAGTAAAGCCATGACATTTCCGGCTTTGGCAATAAAATTAGGCTCGCCATTACACAAGGCAAAAGCCTGAGCACATGCGGCTTTGTAGCGTTTTTCCTTCGAAAGCTCTTTCGAAATAGTTGGTAATTCAGACATAGAAGTTCAAAAGTACAACACCTTGATAAAAATCTTGTATTTTGTACTGAAAGGCGTAACCTATATTTGCTGACCTAAAGACAAAATGTATGTCATCTACTAATTTCAGAGATCGCCACAACGGCCCTCGCCAAGAAGAAGTATCACACATGTTACAAACCATTGGTGTGAACTCTATTGACCAATTGATTAACGAGACAGTTCCAGCGCACATTCGCTTGAAGTCTCCGTTAAATGTCTCGGCCGCGTTAAGCGAAGACGAGTATTTAAGTCACATTTGGGAATTGGGAAAAATGAATGTGGTTGCGAAAAACTACATCGGATTGGGTTATCACCCAACTCTTACTCCTACAGTAATTCTAAGAAATATTTTCGAAAATCCAGGATGGTATACCGCCTATACTCCTTACCA
This sequence comes from Flavobacteriales bacterium, assembly GCA_044371535.1. Taxonomy (GTDB): domain Bacteria; phylum Bacteroidota; class Bacteroidia; order Flavobacteriales_D; family Sanyastnellaceae; genus CAIZGX01. Next base: position 19,779 of record JBILTL010000025.1, read on the forward strand.
AGCAGAGATTGCTCAAGGACGTTTAGAGGCGTTGTTGAACTTCCAAACTATGGTTACCGACCTTACTTCATTGCCTATTGCAAACGCGAGTTTGTTAGATGAAGGAACTGCTGGTGCTGAAGCCATGATTTTGTTCTTCCACAGCCGCTCTAGAGCGAAAGAGCAAGCCGGCGCAAACAAGTATTTTGTTGATGCGAAGACTTATCCGCAAACCATTGATGTATTGAAAGGACGTGCCTTCCACTTAGGTATTGAGTTGGTGATTGGCGATTACAAGACACACGTATTTACTCCAGAGTTTTTCGGTGCTTGTGTTCAATTCCCGAATGTTGAAGGAAGTGTTGAAGACTATTCATTGTTCTGTGAAGGTGCGCATGCAAACGATGTTTACGTTTCTGTAGCATCTGATTTAATGGCATTGGCAACTTTAACACCTCCGGGTGAGTGGGGTGCTGATTTATGCTTCGGTAACTCACAACGTTTCGGTGTTCCAATGGGATTCGGCGGACCACACGCTGCCTTCTTCGCAACGAAAGAAGATTTCAAGCGCAACATGCCAGGACGTATCATTGGTGTATCGAAAGATCGTCACGGTAACACCGCTTATCGCATGGCGCTTCAAACGCGTGAGCAACACATTCGTAGAGAGAAAGCAACTTCAAATATTTGTACTGCTCAGGCCTTGTTAGCTGTAATGGCTTCTATGTATGGTGTGTATCACGGACCGAAAGGCGTGAAGAGCATTGCAACGCGCATTCATACGTACACGCATTCATTGCGCAACGCCTTGGTGAGTGCGGGAGTGAACGTAGTGAACACTTCGTTCTACGACACGTTAACCATTGCTTCTGCTGACGCAGGAATTCAAGAGCGTGCAGCTGCTAAAAACGTAAACATGTACTTCCATGCAGGCGGAGTGAGTCTTTCATTGAATGAAGGAACGAAGCCTGCAGATTTGAATGAATTGTATTTTGTT
>JBILTL010000120.1:0-6285 GCA_044371535.1 Flavobacteriales bacterium
GGATACTACCACCTCAGCAACAATCGACTGATTAACTTCTACATTGGAGCCCAAGCTACAGAAGGCTTTACGCAAAGCCGCAGAGAGTGGAATCTAGACACCCAAACGCAAGACACAGCAAAACGTTTAGACATGTTATTCGGTTTACGTGCAGGTTGGATCTTAAACCTCTATCAGCGCGCTCCAAACGATTACTACATATACTAAGTCATGTTTCGATTTTTCTATTCAATCGTCTGGCAATTCATTGGAATAATTCTTCCTATTGTTGGTCTTTTCAATAAGAAAATTCGAATCGGAAATAAAGGGAGAAGAGCAGCTATTTCAACTTTGACAAAATGGCGTTCTTCCCTTCCCAATAATTCTAAAATCATCTGGTTTCACTGTGCTTCGCTCGGTGAATTCGAACAAGGCCGACCGGTTATGGAAGCGCTAAAAAAAAGAAATCCAGAAATCTTCATCGCACTAACCTTTTTCTCGCCTTCCGGTTACGAGGTTCGAAAAAACTATTCAGGTGCAGATTGGATTGGTTACCTCCCATTAGACACCTACTTCAACGCAAGAAACTTCATTCGTATACTGAACCCTTCACAAGCCTTTGTTGTGAAGTATGAATTCTGGACGAATTACTTTCTTAACCTAAAAAAAAATGGCACCAAACTATTTTGCATTTCGGTTATCATGCGTGAAGATCAGCGTTTTTTCAAGTGGTATGGCTTTATGTGGAAACCAACGCTGAAAGCAGTTACACACTTTTTCGTTCAAAACGAAAACACGCAAAAGCTACTTCAGAAAATCAAATTTAACAACGTAAGTATATCTGGAGATACCCGCTTCGACCGTGTGTTGGAAATTTCGAAATCTCCCAAAGATTTAGGGTGGTTGACTTCATTCAAACAGAATGATTTTCTTATCGTTATTGGTTCGAGCTACGCCGAAGAAGAAGCTCTCGTTTCCGTGCTGCTTCATCGCGTGAATAATTTAAAAGTGTGCGTTGTCCCGCATGAGATTCACGCCGGTCGAATTCAAGAATCAACAGCTCGTTTCAAGAAATTTGGAGTGATCACGCTCTCTTCATTTCAACCTAAAAAAGACATAGAAGAGCGCGTTTTAATAGTAGATTCAATTGGCATGCTCTCTTCCATCTATTCCCAAGCGAACGCTGCTGTGCTTGGAGGTGGATTTGGAAAGGGATTACACAATTCATTGGAGATAGCTGTTTACGGTGTTCCTATGGCCTTTGGACCTAATCACACGAAATTTCAGGAGGCTGTTGATCTCGTAAAAATTGGCGCGGCTTTTTCAATTGAAAGCTTCGAAGAGTTATCTTCTTTTATTGAACATTGCCATTACGAAAATGTGATTCCAAATGCTGGAAAAAAATACGTTTTAGATCATGCCGGAGCGACTTCTGCAATTTTAGAAGGAATCGAAAAATACAGCGCCTAGCATACGTATCTTTGCCGCTCACATTTCTACTATGAGCGACAAAAAAATTATCTTCTCCATGGTGGGTGTAAACAAGTACACTCCTACTGGCAAGCACATTATAAAAGACATTTACCTCTCGTTTTATTACGGAGCGAAAATCGGAATCATCGGTTTGAACGGTGCTGGTAAATCCACCGTAATGAAGATCATTGCAAACCTTGATCAAGAGTTTCAAGGCGACGTGGTTTGGTCTGCAGGATATTCTGTTGGTTACCTTCCGCAAGAACCGCAATTGGACGACACTAAAACGGTTCGCGAAATTGTTGAAGAGGGAGTAAAACCAATCACTGACGTATTGAAAGAATACGAAGAGATTAACATGAAATTTGGTGATGAAGAAATTCTAAATGATCCAGATAAAATGCAAGCTTTGATGGATCGTCAAGCTGCTGTGCAAGATAAAATCGAAGCGCTAGGCGGATGGGACTTAGATACGAAGTTGTCTATTGCTATGGACGCTCTTCGTTGCCCTGATGAAGATTCATTGATTGAAAATTTAAGCGGTGGAGAACGTCGTCGTGTTGCGCTTTGTCGTTTGTTGCTCCAGAATCCAGATGTCCTTTTATTGGATGAGCCTACCAACCACTTGGACGCTGAGAGCGTTGAATGGTTAGAGCAACACTTACAACAATATCCTGGAACTGTATTGGCCGTTACCCACGACCGATACTTCTTGGACAATGTAGCAGGATGGATTCTTGAATTGGATCGCGGGGAAGGTATTCCGTGGGAAGGAAACTACACTGAATGGTTGGATCAAAAATCGAAGCGTTTAGCTGCTGAAGAAAAGCAAGAAAGCAAGCGTAGAAAAATATTAGAACGTGAGTTAGAATGGGTGCGCATGAATCCGAAAGGACGTCAAGCGAAAAACAAAGCGCGTATTCAGAACTACGATAAAATGATGGCTGAAGGCGAGCGTGAAAAAGACGCGAAGCTTGAGCTTCCAATTCCGAACGGACCTCGTTTAGGAAATGAAGTTATTGACGCGGTTGAAATTTCTAAATCTTTCGGCGATCGTTTGCTTATTGAAAACCTTTCATTCAAGCTTCCTCCAGCAGGAATCGTTGGTGTGATTGGACCGAATGGAGCAGGAAAGACAACCATGTTCCGCATGATCATGGGTGAAGAAACGCCGGATAGCGGAGAGTTTAAAGTTGGAGACACGGTGAAGATTGGATACGTTGACCAACGTCACGGTGAAATTGACCCGGATAAAAGTGTATACGAAGTAATTAGTGGCGGCAATGAAGTGATTGATTTAGGAGGACAAACCATTAACTCACGAGCATATTGCAGCAAGTTCAACTTTGCAGGTGGTGATCAACAAAAGAAATGTGGCGTGTTATCAGGTGGAGAGCGCAATCGTTTGCACCTCGCAATGACTCTGAAAACGGAAGCGAATGTGCTTTTACTCGATGAGCCTACGAACGACATTGACGTGAATACACTTCGTGCATTGGAAGAAGGAATTGAAAACTTTGCCGGATGCGCTGTTGTAATTAGTCACGACCGTTGGTTCTTAGACCGCATATGCACGCACATTCTTGCATTCGAAGGAGATTCTCAAGTGTATTATTTTGAAGGATCCTATTCAGAATATGAAGAGAATAAAAAGAAACGTCTAGGTGACACAGGACCTACCCGAATCAAATACAAAAAATTGACTCGATAGTAAACAAGAATAAGAATAGCGCTCGAAAGGCGCTATTCACTTTTTAGCGTGAAAAAGAAAAACTATCAAAGAAACCTTTTCATTCAAAATTCGTTAGTTTAGATTAGCCAAAATGCGCACTTATGCAAAAGATATTTTCATTTCTTACTCTAGCAATTTTTCTTTCTATTTCTTTTGGAATTAAGGGACAAATTGATTGTGCTGTAGCGAATACTTTGCAGTGCGGAAGTCCATGGAGCATGCTGATTAATGCTGGTCCGGGAAATGACAACGTTAGTTATTGTGGTTTTCAGAACGAAGGAAACGAAACGTATTACGCATTCCAACCAACGGTCGCAGGAAATTATTTTATTTCTATTGATGAATTCGGAGGAACTTCAACCACATACGAAATGCGCTATGGAGAGTGTTACGAAAGTAACTGGAATTGTTTAGGAATCTATTCAGGAAGTTCATCAACCGATTTTATTTAACTCTCAACAGGGACTTTATACGTTTTCTGTGTAGACCTTCAGTCTAGTTCTTCAAGTCTTTGTGGTTCAATTTCGATTAACTGTGCTCAACAAGCGCCTTCAAACGATGATTGCACGACTGCACAAAATATATCATGCGGAACAAGTCTTTCAGGAACGCTGAACGGTGCAACTGCCGACAACGTCCCCAATTGCTTGTCTCAAGGAAACGGTGAAGAAGATGTTTGGTATTCATTTACCGGAAACAATTCCTATGTTTCGCTCTCAACATGCGGAAGCCAAACTCAATTCGACACACAAATTTCTGTTTATTCCGGAGACTGTTCAGCACTCACATGCGTAGCCGCGAATGACGACAATCCGTTGTGCGAATCGAATGGAACGCATTGGTGCAACGCCGTTTGTCTTTGGAGCAACTGGATGGAAATGGCAATTTCAAAAATTAGATGCGAATGGAAATCCAATAGGAAACTCTATTCAACACGATGTTCTGAACGCCAACAACTACTTAAACATCGGAAATGTTTCACTGTTGGAATACGGCACTAGCTACTCGGTAACAAGCGCTCCTGTGTTCTCTTTTGGCGCAGGAAGTTTTGGTGGCGCATATACGATGTGCATTGCACCATTTTCCGGATTCACTTCAGAAAATAACGATCGAAATACGCTAGAAACTATTTCTGAAACTTCAGGAATTACTTTATACCCGAACCCGTCGCAATTGAACTGCTCAATTTCTTCAAATAAAGCCATTCAGCGCATTCGCGTGTATGATTTTGGGGGGGAAGGGAGATGGAAGATGTTTTAATCAATGGAAACGTTCGATATGAGCTAAACACTTCGGATTTTCCGAATGGTTTGTTTCAAATTGAAATTCAAACGGAAGAAAGCACAGAAGTGAAGAAACTCATTGTTTCTCATTAACCGAATATTTCCTTCACGCGTTTTTCTCTGTAGGAAAATATTCCAGCCAATCTGTTCTTGATGTATACCGAATAGGCGATACGGCCTAGGATGCCCATTCCAATTGCATAGTGAACAGTGTCGGTCATTTTCACTCCTCCTGCAACTGCTTCGAAGTGATGCTGATGATGCCACATGGCGTAAGGACCAAATCTTTGCTCGTCCACAAAGTACTTCCCATCTTCACAATGTGTAATCTCAGTGATCCATCCCATTGGGATATTCAACAACGGACGAACTTTGTATTGAATAATCATTCCTGCATACATCTTCACCCCTTCAACGTCTGTTAGAATTTCGAAACTCATATCTGGAGGAGTCATCTCATTCAAGTTGATGGGTGTTGCGAAATAATTCCAAATGGTTTCTAATGACCCGGGAATAAATGTTTCTGTAGATAGACGATATACTTTCATAACAGCAACAACAACAGAGTTGCTGAATTGTTCCTAAGCCCGATAACGAATCTTCCTCGTCCATGACAAAGAAGGCTTCTCGACAAGATGGTACATCATCCAAGCGCCTAATACGGCGTAGGCTTGAATAGCGAAGAAGACTACCCAAACCAATTTTCCGTCTTGAGCTTCGTGATAGAATTTCCCGTAGATAAATGAAACGAAAAACAAATGAAACAAATAGTAGGAATATGAGACATCACCAAGAAAACTCAACCAAGCCGGTGCCTTCTTTATGAAAAAGATTGAAAGGAATGTAAGTCCGGCAACAATTGTAATGTGCGTACCCAAGTACAATTGATCATATATGTTGAAGAATCCAACCGCGAGAGAAATGATTACCCCAGTCCAAAATTCGAGCTTCGAAATGTTCTTTTTGTAATAAAGGAACAGCGAAAACCCTAAGGCAAAAACGGGAAGATGGAAGAATAAATTTTCCTTGGTGTGCGCGGGTACAAAAAAGTGAGATAAGAAGGTTAATGCGAGTGTGCCGTAATAGGCGATTAAACGAATTGAAATCTTGTTGCTCGCCAAGAATGGGAAGATGAGCGCTAAATAAATATAATATTGAAACTCTACAAACAAGGTCCAGTAAACTTCAATCACCCACTTCGATTCTTTGAAAGGAACTTGGAACGTAACGCTATCGATGAAGCGTTGAATTATTTCAACATCATAGAACGAACGATTGTCCTTCATGATCCATATTCCAAGGACAAATACAAGAACAGAAATAACGAATGGCGGATACAATCGCACGATTCGTTTCAACATAAACTTATCGAGATTCTTGAAACTGTACTTCCCTTGTTCCATAGACCATGGAAGAACAACACCGCTGATGACAAAAAAGACATAGACACCTTCTTGCCCCCAATCGAGCAAGTGATGAAATTCAGGATAGAAAGGTTGAATAATGAAAGCGGAATGGAACATACATACCATCCATGCAGCAATACCACGAAGGGCATTTAAGAGTCCTATTGGATTTGTCGTTGCTTCCATGTTAAATAAAAAAATCCTTGAATTTCTTCAAGGATTTAATTTTGCGATTAATCGCCAATGTACCCGGAGTGGGACTTGAACCCACACGACCGCAATGGCCACAGGATTTTAAGTCCTGCGTGTCTACCGATTCCACCATCCGGGCAAAACACTCAGATAAAAAAAAACCTGACAATCAATCAGGCTTTTTTAAAACTTGAGCGAGAGACGAGACTCGAACTCGCGA
>JBILTL010000022.1:0-21071 GCA_044371535.1 Flavobacteriales bacterium
CGCCTTTTGCTTTCAAAGAAGCCACTTCAATCTGAAGCAACACCTTCGCAGCTTGCGCACCGCCCATTACTGCAACTTGCGCCGTTGGCCAACCCACAATCAATCGCGGGTCGTAAGCCTTTCCGCACATGGCGTAATTGCCCGCGCCGTAACTGTTACCCATGATAATGGTAAACTTCGGCACAACACTGTTGGCTTGCGCGTTCACCAACTTTGCTCCGTCCTTAATAATTCCGCCGTGTTCACTTTTACTTCCAACCATAAAACCCGTTACGTCTTGAAGGAAGACCAACGGAATGTTTTTCTGATTGCAGTTCATGTCGCTGTATATAACACCTCCGAACTGAATTCCGTCCTTTTTGCTTTTAATCACTTCGCGTTGATTGGCCACAATTCCAACAGACCAACCGTTAACACGTCCGTATGCACACACAATGCTCTTTCCATATTCAGCCTTGTATTCCGTGTACTCACTGTTGTCTACCAAGCACTCAATCATCTCGCGCACCTCATAAGAAGTGGTTCTATCGGTAGGAAGAATTCCCAACATGTCCTCTACATTGCGTTTCGGAATCACAGGAGCGATCCGATCGAAACCTGCATCTTTACTAGTCTTTCCTTGCTGACTCAATAATTTCTTCAAGGTATCTAACGCGTCTTTGTCGTTCAATGCTTTGTAGTCTGTCACCCCACTGATTTCGCAGTGCGTAGTTGCGCCACCTAGTGTTTCGTTGTCGACTTCCTCTCCAATAGCGGCTTTCACCAAGTACGAACCTGCAAGGAAGATGCTTCCTGTCTTATCTACAATAAGTGCTTCGTCGCTCATAATCGGCAAGTACGCACCACCAGCAACGCAACTGCCCATAACGGCTGCGTATTGCGGAATGCCCATGCTGCTCATGCGCGCATTGTTTCTGAATATTCTTCCGAAGTGTTCTTTATCGGGGAAGATTTCGTCCTGCATAGGCAAGTATACCCCCGCACTGTCTACCAAATAGATAATCGGAATGTGGTTCTCCATGGCAATCTCTTGCGCACGAAGGTTCTTCTTTCCTGTTATTGGGAACCAAGCACCCGCCTTTACGGTAGCGTCGTTCGCAACGACAAGACACAGTTTCTTCGAAACATACCCCATCACCACTACTACTCCACCAGCCGGACAGCCGCCCTGTTCAGCGTACATGCCATCTCCCGCGAAAGCACCGACTTCAATGCGTTCGGTATCTTTATCCAAAAGGTAATCAACTCGCTCACGCGCCGTCATCTTTCCCTTTTCATGCTCCTTATCCATGCGCTTCTTCCCCCCGCCTTCGTAGATCTTTTTCAGTCTACGTTGAAGTTCTGCAATGCGCTGAAGCATTTTATCTTCGTTTTTGTTGAATTCCAATTCTTTCGAGTCCATGCGGCAAAGTTAGGTATTGCTTGTTTTATTGTGTTCGTTGAAAATAGTTTCCTGAAAATGTTGAATCAATCAAAACCATTTTCAATTCTTGAAGTAGTATGTGCGGCTCTAGCAAGGCTTTGTCGAAAAAGCCATTATTAGCGGCGTTGCAGAGAAATAATTTTTTATGTTGAAAGGGACCGCTCTGCGTGAATTCCGGATGCAGTTGCGAAAGTGAAACGTTGGATGTATTCGGAAAATAAACCAATTCGCCATACGCATCGGCTACATTCAATGCGAACAGCATGCGCTCCTTATCGAAATTCAAATTACCCTTTCCTTCCTCTGCTCCAACATACTCAGCACCAGCGTCTTTCAACAAAACAGCCCAATACGATTGATTATTCGCCACGGTCCAGTCGCTGCCGTTATTCGTCGCGAAAAACACTTTCCTCCTCCTTCCTTGCGAAGCATCTTTCGTAGAATCTTTTGCAGAATCTTTCGAAGAATCTTGTGAAACATCTTTCGAAAAATCTTTCAAAGAATCTTGCTTCGCATCTAAATACTCCCTTTCAATAACCTCAAACAAAGCAGACGCCATCTCCTCCTTACGCAACACATAACCAAAAACATACAACCATTCAGCCTTTCCAAGCGGATGCTCTTCCAGATACTCTGTAGTTGGGATGACTGCACATTGAGGCAATTTCGATTGATAAGGCGTTGATTCGAAGGGAACGCTAAACAGAACCGACGGATTCAACAGGAGTAAATCTTCCATGTTCACATCGCCATTCCGAGTGAGGTTTTGAGTCTTTCCGCTGGCAATTTGCTCTTGAAGGTTTCCAAGCTGAATGCGATCTGCATACGTTACTCCGCAAACGTTATTCATTCCATTCAATGCATTCACGAAATAGGTATGTGTGGTGCTTAGTAAGGCAATTCTTTCTGGATTAATTTGAGAAAGAGAAACAGAATGAGAAACAGAATGAGAAACAGAAGGAGAATTAGAATTAGAATCAGAATGAGATAGAAACTGAACAAGGGTATCGCCTTCGATTTTAACAACACGAAAACCGGTGGCGTATTTAGGTTGGAAAATAACGGTCACATCTCCCGTCTCATTTCCATTGGAACAGGCATTTAGAAAAGCAGCGCTCACAAAGAGAATGAGGAGAAGACGTTGCACTTTCATGGGGCAAAAGTAAACAAGAAAAAAGCCACTCCAAGAGTGGCTTTTCATTAGTTCCAAATATAATTTTTGGTAACTGGTTGCAGCTGTTCGTATGCTGAAAGAATAATTTCTTCCGACTCCATAAAAGCTACTAAATCTTGAAGGGTAAAGTCTTGCATAGGCGCGTTTTATTTTTGGGCTTAACGCAACCTTTTCTTTCGATATTGCCCTTGGACTAAACTTTTTTAGATCACCAGTTTAATGTTGTGCTTTTCAATGTGCTTACGAAGATTGATTAACGCATAGCGCATTCTTCCCAAAGCCGTATTGATACTGATTTCTAAGTGATCTGCAATTTCTTTGAAGCTCATGTCGTAAACAATACGCATCATTACAATTTCACGCTGCTCAGTAGGAAGCATGCCTATTAACTGGCGCACTTCTTTGGTTACTTCCTTTTGAATCACCTGCTTCTCCACGTTTTTCGATGTTTCTTGAACGAAATCAAGCGGATCATATTTATCGGTAGCACGTTGAATAGGCATTTTCTTGTTGTTGCGGAAATGATCGATGCACAAGTTGTGTGCAATACGCATGATCCATGCAGAGAATTTACCTTCTTCGTTGTACTGTCCGTCTTTCAATGCCTGAACAGCCTTCAAGAATGTGTCTTGAAACAAATCGTTAGCCAATTCGCGATCGCGAACGAACATGTAGATTTTTCCAAACACCTTTGACTTGTAGCGTGACATTAACTCACGGAATGCGGGTTCGTTTCCTTGCATGTACAAGGTTACCAATTGGCGATCTGATTCGAGTGATAAGCGCATAACGTCCTCCTTTTTTTTAGATGGTTCAACTTAATTTAGAACTGAAAAAAAAGTAGTGTTATATTCTATAGGCGCTTGATGTGATTTTTGTTTTTAATGTCTCTCTATTGACATCTTGAAAACGAATATAGCAAATGTTTTTACAAATAGCAAATAATTTTTTACATTTTTTTCTTTCCTACCAATGAACAATAATGTGATTGAAGAGGTAATACCTTTGACACTTCAACAAGAAAAACGTGAAGAACGAAAACCACAAAACCCACATCATTATTAAGGGTGCACGCGTGCACAACTTAAAAAACGTATCTGTTTCCATACCTAGAAATAAACTGGTCGTGCTTACAGGATTGAGTGGTTCAGGAAAAAGTAGTTTGGCTTTCAACACACTCTTCGCAGAAGGACAACGCAGATATGTAGAAAGTCTTTCCTCTTATGCACGACAGTTCCTGGGTCGTTTCGATAAACCAGATGTTGATTCAATTATAGGCATTAGTCCTGCTGTAGCTATTGAACAGAAAGTCACGGGAAGGAGTTCGCGATCTACTGTTGGTACTTCAACAGAGATCTACGATTACATTAAGCTTCTCTACGCGCGTATTGGTATTACCTACTCGCCTATCACGGGAAAGGCTATCACTAAAAACAACACTTCTGATGTAGTGAATGTGATTTTCAATTTGAAAAACGAAACACGCTTCGCTATTGTTTGTCCGCTTAAAATAGAATCTGAAACTTCTTTTCAAATTGGAAAAGAAACGTTGTTAGCGCAAGGCTTTAGCAGACTTGTGTACAACAATGAATTCATAGAAATTCAAGATGCGGAGTACTCTTCGAAACATACCTACTACTTGCTCATTGACCGCATGTCGAAAGACGATGAATTGGAAGCTTCGCGCTTGGGAGACAGCGTAGATCTTTCATTCTCCTTGGGCCACGGACATTGCGCGCTTTTCTTTCCAGATAAAAAGAAATATGATTTCTTCGCCAATCAATTGGAAGAAGACGGTGTTGTTTTCGAAGAACCTTCATTGAATTTATTCTCCTTCAACAATCCGGTTGGAGCATGCAAAACATGCGAAGGATTTGGGAGCATTATTGGCATTGATTCGAAGCTCGTTATTCCGAATGAAAACCTTTCGATTTACCAAGATTGCATTGCTTGTTGGAAGGGTGATAAACTGAGTGGTTGGAAAGATGATTTAATTCGCAATGCGAAGAAAGCCGATATTCCTATTCACACGCCATACCGCGACCTGTCTACCCTTCAGAAGAAAACCATTTGGGAGGGTTGCACACATTTTCATGGAATAAATACTTTTTTCAAATACCTAGAAGCAGAGACGTACAAGATTCAAAATCGTGTTTTACTCTCTCGCTATCGCGGAAGAACAGCGTGTCCTGAATGTCATGGGACACGCTTAAAAAAAGAAGCGAATTACGTGAAGATTGCGAACACTTCGGTGTCTGAATTAATGCTTCTTCCGTTACATAAATCGTTGAACTTTTTCGAAACACTTTCACTGAGCAAACACGACGAATCGGTTGCGAAAAGAATTCTTTTAGAAATAAAAAACAGACTTCGTTTTTTGTGCGAAGTTGGATTGGAATACCTCACCTTGAATCGCCTTTCAAACACATTGAGTGGTGGAGAAGCGCAACGCATACATCTCGCGACCAGCCTAGGAAGTGCGTTGGTTGGATCTATGTATATTCTCGATGAACCAAGCATTGGATTGCACCCGCGCGACAGCAAACGCTTGCTCGAAGTTTTGAAGAATCTACGCGACCAAGGGAACACAGTTATTGTTGTTGAGCACGAAGAAGAAATTATTCGCAATGCAGATTACATCATTGACATTGGGCCGGAAGCAGGTGCCAAAGGAGGTGAAATTGTGTTCGAAGGAATCGCAAAAGACCTTGAGAAAAAAGGCAAGACTTTAACTGGAGATTACTTGCGCGGAGATAAGAAGATTCACATTGAAAAAACGAAGAAAAAACTCAACGATTTCGTATCGTTGAAAGATGTGAATCTTCACAATTTAGGAAATGTGAGTATTGATATACCCCTTCACGCATTCAGCGTGATTACTGGTGTTAGTGGGTCTGGAAAAAGCACTTTAATCAAAAGTGTGCTCTACCCTGCCCTTCAAAATGCATTGAACGGAATTGCAGAAAACAGTTCCAATTACAGCGAACTTTCGGGAAGCATTTCTTCCATTAAAGCGTTGGAATTTGTTGATCAAAATCCGATTGGAAAAAGTAGTCGTTCCAACCCAGCAACTTACCTAAAAATCTACGACGACATACGTGCGCTTTTCACTTCACAACCGTTGGCTAAACAACGCAACATGAAGCCCGCATTTTTCTCTTTCAACGTCACCGGAGGAAGATGCGATACCTGCGAGGGTGAAGGCATTCAGACGATTGAGATGCAGTTTATGGCAGACGTAGAATTGGTGTGTGAAACGTGTAAAGGAAAACGATTCAAAGAAGAAGTTTTAGATGTTCAATACCGAGAAAAAAACATTGCAGATGTATTGGATTTAACTGTTGATGAAGCCATTCATTTTTTCGGTGAAGACACTTCTACAAGTGCGAAACATATTGTTCAAAAACTAACACCGCTTAAAGCTGTAGGACTTGACTACGTTAAGCTTGGACAGAGTAACAGTACTTTGTCTGGCGGTGAAGCGCAACGTATTAAACTTGCGTCTTTCTTAATCAAAGGACCCAATCAACCGCATACTTTATTCATCTTCGATGAACCCACAACGGGGTTGCATTTCCACGATGTGCAGAAGTTGATGATTACGTTTCAAGCTTTGCTTGCGCAAGGACATACTGTAATTGCGATTGAGCATCATACAGATGTTATGCGCTGTGCCGATTGGATTGTGGACATTGGCCCTGAAGGTGGCGAGAAAGGCGGAAACATCTTGTATTGCGGGCCATTCGAGGCTTTCTTAAAAACAAAATCATATACCGCAGACGCGTTGAATTCTTAATTCAGTGCAAAATAATTATTGAAAAAATTAGTTGTTCAACCATGAGAAAATTAGTTTTATTCGGCATTGCAGGTTTGTTAAGTTTAGCAAGCTGCTCACAACAAAAGCAAAACCAAAGTTCAAGCAATAACATGACACCAAAAGTGATTAAAACAGAAGAGGAATGGAAGAAAGAACTTTCTTCAGAACAATTCCGCATACTTCGTGAGAAGGGCACAGAGCGCGCATTTACTGGTGAGTTTTGGGACCATCATGACATTGGAACATACAGTTGCGCAGCATGCGGACAAGAACTTTTTCAATCTGATTCCAAATTCGATAGTGGTTGCGGATGGCCAAGCTATTTCAAACCGATTAATGAGTTAGTGATTTCAGAAGATAAAGACACCTCTTACGGCATGGTAAGAACAGAGGTTATGTGCAGCAAATGTGGCGGACATTTAGGCCATGTTTTTCCTGACGGTCCACCTCCTACCGGTTTACGTTACTGCATTAATTCAGGAGCGCTAATCTTTAAACCGAATAACCCTTAACAGCACTGTCAACACTGCGAAGTAGCGTTTGTGCGTCTCTTGGATTCAGTTGTTTCCCAAAGCGTATTTTGGAGCGATTGTGCACGAATCCCAGGCGTTCTCCGCCCATGATCCAAAAGCTGTCGTCCATAAAATAAAAGAAAGAATTTTCGTCTTGTTTAACGGTGCCTAACTGCTTGATTTTATCTAGATCGAACTTCTCTTTTTTACCGCGATTTCCAAAGGCGTTTTGAAGTGTCATTTCGCCTTTTTTAAACACCAATATTTCTCTTCCAGACTTTCTCCACATCAGCACTTTCAAAGTGCGATAAAAGAAGAAAGACCACAAGGCTGTGGAGATTAAAAAGAATATCTGTTCTCCTCCATTCGGAGAAGTAAATAGCGAATAGATAAATACTCCGCCGCAAAATGTCCAAGCCATGAGCCACGTATAAAGCAGTGCTTCTTGCCAGCGCTCTACACTTTGTGAAATGGTAATGGTTAACTGATCTTTTTCGCGCATCACTTGTATGCGTTTTCCAATGAATTGAGGGGCTGTCTTATTCATGACTTCAACACTTTGTCGTATAGTTTTTCGTACAAGGGAAGCACAGCTTCAAGTGAAAATGCGCTTGCTCGTTCTTTTGCTTGATCTTTAAATTTCAATAAACGTTCTTCTTTTTCAATGAGATAAAAAACTTGCTTTGCCATTTCATCTACGTCGCCAACATTGCTCATAAGACCCGAAACACCATGTCTATTCAACTCTGGTAAACCTCCTGCATTGCTTGATACAACGGGCACTCCGCTTGCCATGGCTTCAAGAGCAGCCAATCCAAAACTTTCAGATTCAGATGGAAGAAGCATGACATCTGCTGCTGATAAAAGCTCCATTGGATTCTTCACATTTCCAACAAAAACAACATCATTCAACTGATGTTCGCGCGCGAATTGCTCTGCCTTCGAACGATCGGGACCATCGCCAACCATGATTAAAACAGAAGGCTTCAATTCGTTTACACGCTTGTAAATTTCCATCACATCCATCACTCGCTTAACAGGTCTGAAGTTCGAAATGTGAATGAGCATGGGTATGCCGTTTGGCGCGTATTCTTCTCGAATTTCCTTAACTATTTCCTCATCAATTAAATTCGGATTTAAGAAATTCGGGATGACTTCAATGTCTATGTTTATTCCGAAAAGTTTGTAGGTATCTGTTCTCAAACTTTGAGAAACAGCTGTAACTGCATCACTTTCATTGATAGCGAAAGAGATAACCGGCTCAAAGGAAGCGTCTCTTCCTAACAAGGTAATATCGGTTCCGTGAAGGGTGGTTATAACGGGTAAATTGATTCCTTCTCTTTTCAAAATTTGTTTCGCCATATACGCAGCACTTGCATGGGGAATAGCGTAATGCACATGCAGAAGATCAAGTCCTTCATGTTTGGCAACATCTACCATTTTGCTTGCTAGAACAAGCTCATAAGGCGGGTATAAAAACAAGGGGTAATCGCTAACGTTCACTTCGTGATAGCGCACATTTTTTCTCAAAGATCCGAGACGAACAGGTTGAGAATAAGTGATGAAATGAATTTCATGCCCCTTCTCCGCAAGAGCTTTCCCCAACTCTGTTGCAACCACACCACTACCTCCGAATGTCGGGTAGCAAACAATACCAATCTTCAAGTTTTTTTCCATAGTGCAAGGGAGCAGAACTCCATTGCAAAAGTACTACGGTTTAACAGGAAAAAGCTTGTAAATCTCTTCGTGAATTCGCGGGCGAATTCGTAGGTCGTTAATCTTCCAATTTTCAGAGCTTGGGCAATTCCGATTGCTTAAGAAAACGAATACGGTTCCATTCGCTGGATCTGCCCAACAAAGCGTACCTGTGAATCCCGAATGACCGAAGCTTTCGTCACTTGCTGAAGGTCCTGTTGCGCCCGTCCATTTACCAAATCCGGGTTTATCAAATCCCAATCCTCTTCGGTTGTCCTTGAAGTGGCGTGCAGTGAACAAGTCCATTGTTTCGTGATGAAAGAATTCGTTTGCTCCGTAGCGCCCGTCGTTCAAACACATCTGCATGAGGGCTGCACAATCGTTTGCGTTACCGAATAAACCGGCATGACCGGCTACTCCACCAAGAAGTGCAGCGCCTTGATCGTGCACATATCCGCGAACAGCCTGACGTCTCCACTTCGTATCTGTTTCAGTTTCTGCAATCATTTTCACTGGCCAATTGGATTGTGGATTATAACCCATCGAACGCAATCCCATAGGCTTGTAGAACGATTCCGAAACATAAAAATCCAAAGGCATTCCGGTTATCTTCTCAATCATTTTTTTGTAGTAATAGTAACCCAAATCACTGTACAAATAGCCTTGATCTGGATTCAATTTAACCTCCAAAATTTCCTTGTAAATAGAATCCGTCATTTCCTTGGTAGTCCACATGTCCGCACAAACCGGATTGGAACATTTGTCTGTATGTTCTTTCGACAAACAGTTCCCATCCCACTCTCCGCCTTTGACTGTTAAATTGGTAAAGTCTTTCCAAGCAGGAAGGCCGGCAGTGTGCGACAACATGCGCTTCAATTGCATTTTTGCATGCGGATGTCCTGCAGGAAATTCGATGTAATCGCCGATGCATTTTTCCACATCAATCTTTCCTTCATCTACCAATTTCATGAGAGCCATGGTTGTTGAAAGCATTTTCGTCACCGAAGCAAGGTCGTAAATTGAGCTTTCAGACACTTTCTGCGTCTTCGCCTTGTCTAGATACCCAAAACTTTTGTTGTAAAGAATAACGCCCTCTTTCGCGATTAAAACGCGACAACCCGGGTAAGCCCCTTGATCCAACCCTTCCTTCACAATATCGTCTACCTTAGAAAACAAATTCAATTCGGTTCCTGCAACGTCTGTTGGCGCATTCGCCATCATATCTTCCACATAAACACTGCTGTTCCCGTTTGTTTGAGCGCTGCTTGTCACGAAATTGAACCATCCTGTTTGAGAAGGTTTTAAGTAACGCATTCTTCCAGCAGTTTGGAATACTTTCCCCTGCCCTTCCTTAAATTTCGTTCCAACAGAAACAGGTAATTTTCCTTGAAATGGAATAACACCGCAAATAGCATCTGCAGTAACTTGTTGTGTTAAATCATCGGGCTGATAAGCAACCACGAAAGAGTTCACCCCTTTCCATTCCGATTTTTCCAAGGCATACGGACAAGCAAACATGACCACGGTTGTTGTGAAGTGTTCAGCGATTTTTTCAGCGGCACGCGTTCCGTTTGAGGTGATTCCGAAATTGGAGCCTGCCTTATTCGTTGTTCCTAAAAATGCAACAAGCACATCGGTGCAATTGTCTTTCATTTTAGCAATCACCGCTTGAATTTCTGTATCGGAGCATTCCTTTCCCAACGAATGAATTTCAACCGCTTTGTATTGATCTACGCTCTTTGCAAAAGCGCAATTCACATCATCTCCAACAACCACAATCCCCAATGGTTTTTGCCATTTATCTGAATCTTCGTAAGGGATTTTATTCTCTGAAATAACGGTGATCGAACTTTCAATGCAGCGTCTGCGTAAGGCCGTAGCGTAGGGCAAATTCAAGTCCTTTGAAATACCCTTGATCTGAATAGGCTTGAACTTGTGCGCTCCAACGCGCTCTTTCGCCTTCAAAACTTTAAGTGCTTTCGCTGTAATTTCAGCCTCTGTAATTCTTCCTTGCTGAATGGCTTCTTTCACTTTTTGAATGGCCAACGGCAC
Source organism: Flavobacteriales bacterium (assembly GCA_044371535.1). Classification (GTDB taxonomy): domain Bacteria; phylum Bacteroidota; class Bacteroidia; order Flavobacteriales_D; family Sanyastnellaceae; genus CAIZGX01. The sequence goes on from JBILTL010000022.1 coordinate 10,674, forward strand.
ATTCAGTGGAAACAATACAACGTCGTTGCCAGCAATGAGCGCTCTAACATCAGCCTCTCCAGCTGGGAAATATTTCGCAACGCCTTCCATGTTCATGGCATCGGTTAACACCAATCCTTCAAACTTCAAACTGTCGCGAAGCAAACCTGTAATGATGTTCTTTGAAAGTGTGCTTGGCACATGCGCTTCTTTCTCGAATTCTGGAAGTGAAAGATGTGCGACCATTACACTTGCCAAACCGTTTTCAAACATAGTTCTGTATGGCTTGAATTCATTGGAAGATAGCTGGGCGTAATTTTTATTTACAACTGGAAGTTCTTTGTGAGAATCGGCATCGGTGTCTCCGTGACCAGGAAAATGTTTGGCGTTGGCTAACACTCCATTTTCCTGCATGCCCTTCATATATGCCATTCCGCATGTTGTTACGCGGTCGGCATTCTCTCCAAACGAACGATTGGAAATAACCGGATTCTTTGGATTTGAATTCACATCGACAACCGGTGCAAAGTTCATGTGAACGCCTATGCGCTTGCACTGACGAGCCACTTCCTTTCCAAATTCATAAATAAGTTTTTCGTCCATCGATGCGCCGAGTGTCATGGCTCGAGGGAATGAAATGGTACTGTCTAATCGCATACCCAACCCCCACTCAGCGTCGATTCCAATGAGCAAAGGAATTTTTGATTTTGATTGAAATCGATTCGTCAATTTAGCTTGACGAACGGGGCCACCTTGAAAGAAAATAATTCCACCAATACCGTTATTCTTGATTAGTGTTTCAATCTGTGTTGGATTGTACGACTCTTTTTTCTCGTCACTCCAAGCGGCAACCATGAAGAGTTGTCCAATCTTTTGATCGAGGGTTAGGGTCTTGATGAGGCTGTCGGACCAGGATTCTGCGAAAGATGTTTCAAAAGATTCTTCGAAAGATGCTAGGCAAGATTCTTCGAAAGACGCTGCGCGAGATTCTTCGAAAGATGTTTCACAAGATTCTGCGAAAGACGCTTCGCGAGATTCAGTTAATTCAGAACGAAAAGCAAAAAGCAAAACTACCAATGCCAAAACAGGCCATTTCAAAAATTTCTTCATGTGTTAAAGTTATTCGGACAGACGAGACTGCTAAAAACTGTTCCACGTATTTTACAACATTGAAATGTGAATGACGAATTAAGCCGTTTTCAGCTCAATTGCCTTTCTGGCTTGCACCATAAGAAATGAAAATTGTTCCTCTTCAGTAAGGTTGGAATTGTCTAGCACAACTGCATCAGCTGCTTTACGAAGTGGGTCAGCAGCGCGCGTGGTATCTTGAAGATCGCGTTGCGCAATGTTTTCGCGCACATCGTCAATTGATATATTTACTCCGTTGTTTTTCAATTGAAGAAATCTGCGTTGCGCTCTTACTTCAACATCAGCTGTCATAAAAACTTTTAGCTCAGCTTCTGGAAGAACAACCGTTCCGATATCTCTTCCATCCATAACAACTCCGCCATTCTCAGCCATACGTTGTTGAATGCGCACCAGTTTTTCTCGAACCTCTTTAATGGCGCTGATTGCAGAAACGTGAGCGCTTACTTGCATGCTACGAATTTCTTTATCAACGCAAGTTCCGTTTAAGAACGTTTCAATTTCTTGTGTGTCTGAATTGTACTTGAATTGGATTAAAATAAGATGAAGTGATTCCACCAACATCTTAACGTCAATCTCTCCTTTACTTTGAATGTAACCGTGTTCCAATGCATAATGTGCAACCGCTCTGTACATTGCGCCTGAATCGATATAGATATAATTCAAGTTTTTAGCTATGGCTCGTGCTAATGTACTTTTTCCACAAGAAGAATAGCCATCTATGGCAATGTTGATTTTATTGGTCACTTGGTTAGGGAATTGAAGCTACGAATTTACAATGCATCCGCGGAAAACCATAAGTTTAATTTCAAAATGTGGTAATATTGCGCACATTAAAATTTTGAGGCGATTGACATCATTAAATAAATTGAACTTTGCTTCATTTCTGGTTGCATTGTTTTCATTCTTAGTCTTTCAGTCTTGCGATAACATTCCCTACTTCGGCAATCAAGAAGGGAAAATCATTTACGACGTTACTTTTCCTTATGAAACGAATGACATTAAGCTCGCACTCTTTCCAAGTGAAATGACTTGTATTTTCGACGGCGATCATCAGCACACCCTTATTGAATCTGCCTATGGCATTGTGAAATCAGAGTTTATCATTGATCACGAGAAGAAGGAATTCAATCACTTGGTTGCTTGTTTCGGAAGTGACTATGTCATGCATTTGAATGAAGGTGAATACCAAGATTGGGTTAAGCAATTCCCTTCTGTTCGTTTAGAACCTACCGAAGAAACCATGACCATTGCCGGTTATGAGTGCAAGAAGACGATTGCCTATTTTAAAAGTGATTCGCTTCCTTCAGTGGAATTATACAGCACTACCAAGTTAGATTTAGATGGAGACAACTGGTGGAATACCTACGCAGGTGTTGAAGGAACGCTCTTAGGTTATGACATTGAACAGTATGGAAGACGCATGCAAGTACGCGCACGTGAAGTGATTTTTCAAAAAACTTCTCCAGAAGATTTTCAAGTACCGAGCTCCTACACGCCAATAAGCGCAAGTGAAATGAAAGCGAAGCTCGATGAAATTGTAAAAGATTATCTCGATTGATGAACTATTAGGAAACATCCCTGTACAGCATAAAAAAATCAAGTTATGCTGGCTTCTTTTCTACGATTCTTTCAAAGCGACGGTAGACATTTTCAGATTGTCTCGCAAACCATTTTCGTTTGTATCGGCGTTCTCTTTTTACGATGGGATTATTCCTTCACCTCTATGCTGCTCACCTTTGGTGTTGCGCTTTCCACGCAGCTGATTGGGATTTATTTTTTGAAACTACCCATGCATTCCATCAAGAGTGCATTAATCACATCGTTCGGATTAACGCTTCTTTTCAAAAGCAACGAACCGCTGTTGTATGCATTGGCAGCCTTCATTGCTATTGGACAAAAATTCGTCTTTAAAATTCGCGGTCAGCATCTTTTCAACCCAGCAAATGTTGGGATTATTGCTGTGATTCTTTTCACCCAAAAAGCATGGATCTCTCCAGCCCAATGGGGAAACAGCACCCTCATCATCTTCGTCATTGGTTCGGCAGGATTAGCAGTGCTTTCACGCGTGAAGCGCATTGACACTGGACTTATTTTCATAGCAACACTCTTCGCGCTTGAGTACTACAGAACAATTGTTTACTTAGGATGGAATTGGGAAGTTCTACTTCACAAATTATCCTCGGGGAGTATCTGGCTGTTCGCTCTCTTCATGATAACAGACCCAATGACCATTCCAACGAACAGGCTGGTTCGAATCATCTGGACCATGGCAGTGGCCTTCACTTCATTCTACCTTACGAATTATTATTTCGTAACAGGAGCGCCGCTCTGGGCTTTGGTTTGTTTCACTCCGCTTACCCCACTCTTGAACAAATTTTTTCCCAGCAAAACATTTAACTGGATTCAATCATCACAAAAACAATTTAATCATGACTCAAAGATTGCTTATTAAGGCAGCAGCACTGTTGGTGCTACTATCAAGCGTGAACGCTTATTCGTTCTGCGGATTTTATGTCGCGAAAGCTGACGCTACTCTGTTCAACAACAAGAGCGAAATTATTTTAGTTCGCGACGGAACGCGCACTTCTATTACCATGTCGAACGACTTTAAAGGCGACGTGCGCGATTTCGCCATGGTAGTGCCGGTTCCGGTGGTTCTTCAGGAAGGCGATATCAAAGTCGTTGACCGCCGAATTTTCGAAAGATTGGATGCTTATTCTTCACCAAGATTGGTGGAGTATTACGACTCGAATCCATGCTATCAAGCCATACCATTGGACGAGGCAACCTGGAGTGCGGAAGTCACCTCTACAAATGCCGGAATGCGCTTGCAGTATGACATGGTTGAAACAAAATTCAATGTGACCATTGAAGCTGAATATACTGTTGGAGAATATGATATTGCTCTACTTTCAGCGAAAGAAAGCACTGGATTGAAAAACTATTTGATTCAAGAAGGATATAAAATTCCATCTACCGCAGAAAGTGTGCTTGAGCCTTACATCAAAAGCAACATGAAATTCTTTGTTGTGAAGGTAAATCTCGACAAGCAAAAGAACACCGGATTCGACTACTTACGTCCGATTCAAATCAACTTCGACCACCCAAAATTCATGTTGCCTATTCGACTTGGAATGGCCAATAGCACAGGTGAGCAAGACATGATTGTGTATGCCTTCACGAAAGCGGGACGTGTTGAATGCACGAACTACAGAACTGTAAAAGTTCCAACCGATCGCAACATTCCGTTGTACACGAAAGACATCTTTGGTGAGTTCTACAAAAACCTATTCACGAGAGCATATTCTCGTGAAGGAAAGAATGCCGTTATGTTGGAATACGCATGGAACGTGACTCCAAGTTGGGGCGGAATGAAATGCGACCCGTGTGTTGGGAATCCGCCTATTTACAACGACTTCGCTGAAGCTGGCGTTTGGTGGGCCGGTTGGAATTCGGCTTCGCCTGTGTTCTTCACACGTCTGCATGTGCGTTACAGCAATGCGAAATTCCCTGCAGATTTAACTTTTCAGATTACTCCGAATACTGAAAATTTCCAAGCGCGATACATTCTAACTCACCCTGCTGGCGGGCCATTCGACTGTGATGAGTCGCAAGAGTATTTGGAGTCTTTGCGTTCACGCAGAAAAGTTGAAGTGGATGAATTGTATGCACTAGCGGGAATTAAGCCAAATGATCGAAGCGATAAATACATCAACGAATTTGTTTCATTCATGAAGGAAAAGCCTTATGATTCTATGTTGAAGGGCGAAGTGATTCCAGGTGAAAATTCTCCGATGGATCCGAGTGAGATTCAGGTGGACGAAGCCTACATTCACTCAGACATGGAGCCGAATGAAGCATTTATGCAAAACCAATATTCAGACAAAAACAAAAAGCCTTGGGAAGTGCCTATTTTCTTAGGTTCCGTGGTTGGACTGGTTCTATTCGTTTCGCGAAAGCGGACTAAAAAGTAGAGACAAAAAAGGGCGGCCAATGGCCGCCCTTTTTACTTCAACATAAAATATTAATAGTACATGCTGCGACGAACTTTAGCAACGTACTTCGCTAAACGAATTACTTGTTTGGTGTATCCGAACTCGTTATCGTACCAAACGTAAAGCACAATGCCTTTACCATCTTTAGAAACTATTGTAGCTTGACTGTCATAAACACTGCAGCAATCGTTTCCAACAATATCGCTAGAAACCAATTCTTCGCTAATGCTGTAGAAGATTTGATTTACTAAATCGCCTTCCAATGCAGCCTTGCGAATGGTAGCGTTCACCTCTTCAATAGTTGTTGCTTTGTCGGTATAAACATGAATGATTGCCAACGATCCGTTCGGAGTTGGTACGCGAACCGCGTTTGAAGTTAACTTGTCTGCCAATGCTGGAATAACCTTTGTAACCGCTTTACCAGCGCCTGTTTCAGTGATTACCATATTCACAGCAGCACTTCTTCCACGACGGCTTTTCTTGTGCATGTTATCCAATAAGTTTTGGTCGTTGGTATATGCGTGAACTGTTTCAATGTGTCCTTTTTCAATTCCGAATTCATCGAAGATGGTTTTCAAAATAGGAGAAATTGCATTGGTTGTGCAGCTCGCTGCAGAGAAAATTGTTTCGCTTTCGATATCTAAGTCGCGGTGGTTAATTCCGTAAACAATGTTTGGAACTTCCTTACCAGGTGCAGTCAAAAGAACTTTGCTAATTCCATTTGCTTTCAAGTGAATGCTTAACGCTTCGCGATCTTTGAAAACACCGGTATTGTCGATTAATAAGGCGTCCTTGATTCCATAAGCTGTATAATCCACAGCACTTGGGTCTTTCGCGGCGATCATGTATATGCGTTGACCGTTTACGATTAGACATTTGTTTTCATAATCAACGTCCACTGTTCCTTTGAATCTTCCGTGAACCGAATCGTTTTCGAAAAGAGCGGCGCGCTTTTTAATTGACAAATCGTCGTCTTCACGAGTTACGATAGCACGAAGACGAAGTTGTTGTCCGCTTCCTGCTTGACGCACCAATTCGCGTGCAGCAAGGCGACCAATGCGACCGAAACCAAACAAGACTACGTCTCTTGGCTCCATGTCCTTTCCTTCTTCGGTAAAATTCTGAAGTTTGTCTTCTAAAAATTCTCTTTGAGAGTTGAAGTGCTCGCGTGAAATAGCCCACTCGCTAGCCAACTTTCCAATATCTATTTTCGCTGGAGCAATGTCCATGTTATACAATTCCATAGCCAATTCAGCAGTATGAAAAACGCTGATTGGTTTGCCTACAACTTCAGCTGCGTATTTGTGCAGACGAAGAATTTCTGTGATGCGTGTGTCTGCAAGATGATTGCGAAAAAGCACCAATTCAATTGATTTATCGAAAAGCAACTTACCGACCATGTGTGCGAGATCGACTGCTGCCTTTTCTTGGTTCACATACACCGCCAGTTCATTGCTGTAAGTGTCGTTTGACAAGGGTTTGTTTGACATAAAAGTAATTTAAATGAGTTGATTTTTTATTCTTGAAAATCATTTTTTCAAGACGCTGCAAAGATAGTTCAAGCGACTGACCTAGCACAAAAAAATCAGCCCTGTTTTGAGAGAACAGGGCTGACTTCAATCAATAAAATTAATTTTTTAAATACCGAAACCGTAATAGGCTCTGGTTCCGTTGGGGTATACACCTTCCAACAATATTCCTCCTGACTTAGATTTCAGTAACGTTTGAAGTTGTTCAGGCGAGGTCACTTGAACTCCGTCTATTTTCGTAACAATGAAACCGGTTTTCACTCCTGCGCTTCTCAATTTTCCGGTAGAAAGAACTCCCACTTTTGCGCCACCTTGTATGCGTAAAGCTTTGCATTCACTTTCAGAGGGTGCCGAGAATTCAGCTCCTAAAGATGAAATATTCTCAGCTGCAATCTCTTCAAAATTCTCAAGTTCTGCTTTTCCTGATTTGTTCTTCAATTCAACATCGAAGTTCTTTTCCTTTCCATTTCTCCACACCACCAAGCTCACCTTATTACCTGGTCTGTACTTACTGATTTGCTCTTGCAGTTGCGGCACGGTAGACACAGGGTAATCAGCAACCTTCAAGATAATATCTCCTTCTTCTAGTCCTGCAGACTCTGCCGCTCCACCCCCTGTAACGTTATTGATGTACACCCCTGAAACAAGCGGCAAATCGGCCTCCTTGGCTTGTTCTTCAGTTACTGCTGAGATTTGAACGCCTAAGAAACCGCGCTGCACATTTCCAAATTCTATAATATCCTCTGCTACTTTCTTCGCAATGGAAGCAGGAATAGCGAATGAATATCCAGCATAAGAACCCGTACGAGAAGCAATGGCCGTGTTAATTCCGATAAGTTCTCCGTTGGTATTCACAAGCGCTCCGCCACTATTACCGGGGTTTACAGCAGCGTCGGTCTGAATGAAGGACTCAACCGGAAGTACTTCAGAACCTTTTCCTTCACCAATGATGTTGATGTTTCTTCCCTTGGCGCTAACGATACCAGCTGTAACAGTAGACGTTAACTCAAAAGGGTTTCCAACTGCAAGTACCCATTGACCTATGTGCACTGCGTCGCTGTTTCCCCAGGCGATAGACGGAAGATTATCCTCGTCTATTTTCAAAACTGCAATATCAGAACTTGGATCTTTTCCTACGAGGGTTGCTTCGTAATTTTTGTTGTTGTTTAAAGTGACTGTCACTTTTTCAGCGCCATCTATGACATGATTGTTAGTGATGATGTATCCATCTGCTGAAATTATGACACCCGACCCCGAGGCCATTTGTGTTTGGGGTTGTTGCTGGTATCCGAAGAAGCCTCCCCAAGGGTCATAAGATTGTGTTTTAATTTCTGTTTTCACGTGAACCACTGAATTCACGGTTCTTTCTGCTGCAACGACGAAATCTCCACCTGCACCAGGCAAGCCCGAGTAATTCGCATAAGATCCCGGAACGGCGTTATTCCAAGAGAGTGATGATGTGTTTGGTTTAACTACAAAATGGTATGTAGCCATGGCAATAAGACCGCCGGCGAAGGCCGCAGCAAAAGTGACTAGACTCTTTCTCATACGTTAATGATTAATGATTTTTTTTGTAAAAATAATTTGAATCGAATTTGAACAAAAACGACACCAAAATATTTTTATTGTCGGAATGAATTGATTGTAATTTTGTGCTCATGAAAAAACAGGTTGGTGTTATTGGAGTTGTTGCATCCATCGTTCTACTTTTAGTAGGATGTGAAAAAGACATAACCGTAGACCTTCCGCAAGCGGCAACCAAAATTGTGGTTCAAGGAAGTATAGAACCCGGTAAACCTCCTCTGGTTATTCTTAGTTATTCATCGGGGTACTTCGACCCTGCCGATGCTAATGCCCTTGTAAGTTCTTATATTCAGAACGCTCAAGTTAAAATGGTTCACGGCACCGATACAATTCCTTTGGACATGTTTTGCACTGCAGACATGACGCTTGACCAACTCCTTCTCACTTCTCAAACCGTAGGTCTTCCGCCTGAAGCCGTGCTCGGATTGGGAATTTGTGTTTACACTTCTGTAGCTCCGCAGGCCATAGGTATGCCAGGAGAAACATATACCCTCATTGTTGACAAAGACGAACATCATTTGCATGCTGTAACTAAAGTGAATTTCCCTATTCCCTTAGATAGTCTTTGGTTTGCACCGCCCTCGGGAAACCCTCTCGATTCTTTAGGCTTTATTTACGGAAACATGACCGACCCTGACTCGCTCGGTAATGCCTATCGTTGGTCAGCTAAGCGCATTAGCCATTATCCGCAATGGATAACGCGAGACACCTATTTGCGCGGTCAGCAGAAAGACCTGATCTTTATTAGTCCGACTCCAAGTGTTTATGACGATGATTTTTTTAACGGATTAACATTTGAATTTGCCTATTACAGAGGAGCCATTCCTTTTAGCGACAAATTCGATGACCGCAGAGAAGAGCGAGGATATTTCAAAAGAGGAGACACTGTTGTTGTTCGTGGATGCAGCATAGACATGAACGTTTACAAATTTTACAAATCATACGAGGATCAGCTTGCGAATCAAGGTTCTCCATTCGCATCTCCGAGCAACGTTAAGTCCAATATTGAAGGTGGACTTGGTGTTTGGGCAGGTTACGGCGCCTATTACGACACACTCGTTTGCCAGTAAAGTGATTGCCGTCACATTTCATTTGGGAGAACCAACGCTATCTTCGCGCCATGGCAACAGAAACAAAAACAACATTAGGCAAAATCGTTAAAATGAAATGCCCGCATTGTGGAAAAGGTCATTTGTTCGTGAATGAATCTGCACTTTCCTTCAATAAATTAGGACAGGTGAAATCCGAATGTTCTGAATGCGGAACCAATTTCAATCCGGAGCCCGGTTTTTATTTTGGAGCCGCCTACGTCAGTTGGGCGTTAACTGTAGCTATGTGGGTTGCAATTCTTGTCGCTTTGAAAGTCTTCAATGCCATTGGTCTTATTGAATTTGGATTTTTGACTCACCCAAAGACATTTTTACTTACTGGAATTGGTTTCACCGTTATATTTTTCCCTGTTCTGTTCAAACTTTCACGTTCGATTTGGGCGACTTCGTTTATTAAATAATCTGACCATCACTCATCACAATCTTGCGATCGGCCTGCGAAGCAAGTTCTTCATTGTGCGTTACAATAACGAAACTGTGATGGAATTCATTTCTTAATTCGAAGAACAAATTGTGCAGAGCCACCGCGTTTGCTTTGTCAAGATTCCCAGAAGGCTCATCGGCAAAAACCACTTTCGGATTGTTCATGAGGGCTCTAGCCACTGCAACACGTTGCTGCTCTCCTCCCGACATTTCTGAAGGCTTGTGCTCTGCTCGGTGAGCTAGCCCTAATCTTTCCAACCAAAAAGCAGCTTTCTTTTCCGCTTCTTTCTTTTCAACTCCGGCTATTAGCGCAGGAATACAGACATTTTCAGTGGCATTAAATTCTGCAAGTAAATTATGAAATTGGAAAACGAATCCCAAATGCAAATTACGAAAACGTGCAAGCTCTCTTTGTTTCAGTTGGAAGGGATTCACGCCATCGATAGTCACCGCGCCCTTATCCGGATTGTCCAATGTTCCTAGGATTTGCAACAGCGTTGTTTTACCTGCTCCGCTCGCTCCTACTATAGAAACAATTTCGCTTTTTTGAATGTCTAACGAAACGTTATTCAACACTTGAACCTTTCCGTATCCCTTATAAATTCCCGATGCATGAATCATAGCACAAAG
>JBILTL010000023.1:0-21067 GCA_044371535.1 Flavobacteriales bacterium
ACCAGCAATTGGAACACCAATGTAATCCGCTTGACTTTGAGTTAATGTTTCCAATTCAACACCAATCTTCGCTAAGTGCAACATTGCTACTTTCTCATCGAGGTGCTTTGGTAAAACATAAACCTTATTCTCGTAATTGTCGCGGTGCAACCACAACTCTAACTGAGCCAATACTTGGTTCGTGAATGAGTTACTCATTACAAATGACGGATGTCCTGTTGCACAACCCAAGTTCACCAAGCGACCTTCAGCTAAAACAATAATGTCTTTCCCTTCTAAGGTGTACTTGTCAACTTGTGGCTTAATGGTGTCTTTCGAAGCACCGTAGTTGCTGTTCAACCAAGCCATATCAATTTCATTATCGAAGTGACCAATGTTGCAAACTACAGCATTGTGCTTCATAGCCATGAAGTGCTTTCCAACAATAATTTGGTGGTTACCAGTTGCCGTAACAATAATGTCTGCTTCAGCAATTGCAGTATCCATTTTCTTCACTTCATAACCTTCCATTGCTGCTTGAAGCGCGCAAATTGGGTCGATTTCAGTAACGATTACACGAACACCTGCATTACGCAAAGAGTCAGCAGATCCTTTTCCAACATCGCCGTAACCAGCAACAACTGCAACTTTACCAGCCATCATTAAGTCAGTAGCTCTGCGAAGCGCATCTACCAATGACTCACGACATCCGTACTTATTGTCGAATTTACTCTTAGTTACAGAGTCGTTGATGTTAATTGCAGGAAGCAACAAGGTTCCGTTTTTCTCACGGTCGTATAAACGAAGAACACCTGTTGTAGTCTCTTCAGAAATACCGCGGATACCAGCAGCCAATTCAGGGAAGCGATCGAAAACCATGTTCGTCAAATCACCACCGTCATCTAAAATCATATTCAATGGCTCACCGCCTTCGAAAGCGTGAAGCGTTTGTTCAATACACCAATCGAATTCTTCTTCGTTCATGCCTTTCCAAGCAAACACAGGAATTCCTGCAGCAGCAATAGCAGCAGCAGCGTGATCTTGTGTAGAGAAGATGTTACATGAGCTCCAAGAAACTTGAGCACCCAATTCAACAAGCGTTTCAATTAAAACAGCTGTTTGGATAGTCATGTGAAGACATCCCGCAACGCGAGCGCCTTGTAGTGGTTTGCTAGCTCCGAACTCAGTGCGCAAGGACATAAGTCCTGGCATCTCAGCTTCCGCCAATAAAATTTCTTTACGTCCCCACTCTGCGAGAGACATGTCTTTTACTTTGTAGTTCATTGTGCTTGTGAGTGTTTGGCTCATTATTTCAATTATTAGTTTGCAAAGGTATAAACAGAACATTAAACAAAAGGTTGAATACCTTAGCAAAAAGATTTTTAATGCCCCTTTGGCCACTCCCCTCTAATAAGAACCTTCTGCTCTGGCACTCAACAGAGTCGGAAGAATCGTGGATGGACTTAGCAGAAAAGACAGGTCATCTCTTTCCGAATCAACTTCCCAATCGCAGAGATATCGAGCGTTTCGCAACATTGTTGTTGTTGAAGGAAGCCGACCTTGAGAACCAACTTCAATACAACGAATTCGGAAAACCCGTTCTTCTCGACGGACGTTTCATTAGCATTTCACACGATAGAAACTTTGTTGGAATCATTATTCACGAGGAAGAAATTGGGCTCGACATTCAAACCGTTGAAGAGCGCATTCACCGTATTGCGAATAAATTCTGCAATGAAGATGAATTGAAACAATTTCAATCCACAGAAGAACGAACTGCTATTTGGTGCACCAAAGAAGCCATCTTCAAATACTTCGGCACCGATGTGCCTTTTGCGGAAAGCATAACAGTAACCGCTATCAATTGGAATTCGGAAGAAATACTTGCTAACTATAAGGGTGTTCATGGCTCGCGTATTTTCACCTTGAAGCTCATGAACCTAAACAATACCTTTGTTGTATACACGCTGTAACATGAGAAGCTTTTTAACTTTTGCTCTTATCCTATTTTCATTTTATGTGGAAGGACAATTCCTGTCGGCTCCAGGAACATACATTCATTCGCGAAACGCCTCAAACACTTCCAATAGAGAAACGGTAATTTGGTCGGAAGACTTCGCCAATGGTATTCCGGCAGGATGGAGCAACTCAGGAGCCCCCTCGCTAGCAATCTGGGAATACCGCGGTCCTTCAACAAACCCGAATCAATTGGTTGGATCAAGAGGCTCATGTCTTCCTGATGGTAATGTAGGCGAAGCAATTGCAAGCACAACATCTGCAAACGGATTTGTCATTTTCGATTCAAACTATTGGGACAACAATCTGAATCCTTGTACTGTCGATAATTTCGGAACGGGACAGGCGCCGGGGCCTCACCTTTCCTATTTAACAACTGCATCTATTGACCTTAGCGGTTTTGCGAATGTGGCATTGGAATTCGAGCAATACATTCGTTATTATTTAGGAAATACACGCGTTGAAATTTCCATTGCCAACGGACCTTGGGAAGTTCTTTACACGAACATCCTCGATCAAGGAATTACAACAACCAACACACAAACTGTTCGCATGCCTTTGCCAGTTTCTGCAGGCAATCAGAGCAATGTGAAATTGCGTTTTGTGTACGACGGTTTGTACTACTTCTGGCAGCTCGATGACGTTCGTTTGATTCAAGGATATGCCAATGATTTACTCATTGAAAATTCATCTTACGGAGATTTCGATTTCAACAATCCAGACCACACCACTGGATTCGAAATGATGGAGTACACCCAGTATCCGAGCGCATTCGCCCCGTTGGTGTATTTGAAAAGCAATGCATTCAATTTCGGAACCAACGCACAAACGAACGTTGCATTAAATGCTCGCTTGATGGACGATAATTCTGGTTCTATTCTTTTCGAAAGTACTTCTCCAGTTGTACCAACTTTGGCTCCAGGGGCCGACTCTGTTTTAGTTTCCGGTGAATTTCAAATGACTCAAGTGGTTTCTGATTACAGTGTTTACTTCAACAGTCTCCAATCTGAGACAGACGAAAACACCGAGAATCACTTCGACACCCTTCACTTTAAAATAACACCCGTTACTTTTGCGCGTGACGAAAGCAGCTTAGGTTCCATGTTCTTGCCCTCAGAAGCCTTCGCGGACGCGCCATTCGAAATGGGCGCGGTGTACTTACTTCCTTCCGGACAACAACTGCAAAGCGTAAGTGTCGCTATGGGTGAAGGCACAACACTCCCTTGTTCTGTTTATGCAACCGTTTTTCCTTTCTCACTATCAACCGGAATTGGCGGAGCAATTGCAACTACACAGGACTTTGCAGTTACAGAAGCGGACATCAATGCCTTCGGAGAAGCAAGTATGAAAGTCTTGTCTTTCGACTCTCCTGTATTTCTCTCACAGGGACTCTACCTGGTTGTAGTTGGCTCTTCGAATAACGCATTCCAAGCAGTCATTGGATTATCCGGAAAGTCAGAAGACTTAAGCGCGTGGGTTCGTTTCAACAATTCAAATGCAGAACTCTTCTACCTGACTAGAACCCCAATGATTCGCATGAATTTCGGTATTGTTTCGAATGTAACCGAACAATCATTCGGTCAATCATTTCATATTTTCCCGAATCCAGCAACCGAATCTCTTTCCATTCTTTTGAATGAAAAAGAATCGGCTACTATCGAAGTATTTGACGGAACAGGAAGACGCATTAACTTGCAACAAAGCAACAGAGATGTTTCAAAAATCGAAATGAACATTTCTGAATTTCCTTCAGGAATCTATACGGTTCGCGTGACTCAAGCGAATCGCAATTCTACTCAAATTTTCATCAAGCAATAAAGCATGTCCATCAAGTCAAGCGCCAGTCTTTGGCTCGGAAAACGCGTTCGAAAATCGTTGCTGAATGAAAACGAGCACACGCAAGCGTTGCAGAATGATGTGCTTAAAAACCTTATGCACACCGCTAATAATACCGCGTTCGGAGCAGACCATAAATTCACTTCTATTTCGAATCATGCGGAATGGACGCAAGCCGTTCCGGTTCGCGATTACGAAGAATTAGTTCCATACATGGAACGCGCAAAAGCCGGTGAGCTGTCTGTTTTGTGGCCAGGCATGCCGAAATATTTCTGCAAGACTTCAGGCACAACGAGCGGAACGAAATTCATTCCACTTACACAAGCTTCTCTGCCTAACCATATCGGTTCTGCGCGCAATGCGCTGTTGAACTACATTGGCGAAACAGGTCAATCGAAATTCGTAGATGGAAAAATGATTTTCCTTCAAGGTAGTCCCGAATTAAGCAGACTCGAATCTGGAATTCCTTATGGAAGACTTTCGGGAATCGTGGCCAATCACGTTCCTGCCTATTTGCAAAAGAATCGCTTGCCTTCCTACGCAACCAATTGCATTGAAGATTGGGAAACGAAGATCAACAAAATTGTTGAAGAGACTTGCAAGCAAGACATGCGACTCATCTCTGGAATTCCAAGTTGGGTGCAGATGTATTTCGAATTGTTGCTTGAAAAAACAGGCAAGCAAACCATCAAAGAAATTTTTCCAAATTTTGAATTGTTCGTTTTCGGCGGAGTGAATTTCGCTCCATACAAATCGCGATTTGCAGAACTCATTGGCGAAGAAATTCCAACCATCGAATTATATCCAGCAAGCGAAGGATTCCTTGCCTATCAAGACAGTCAAGAGGCCGAAGGCCTTCGCTTAAACATCAACAGCGGAATCTATTTCGAATTCATCAAAGCAGAAAAGTACTTCACTGAAAATCCGAGGCGCTATGCCTTGCATGAGGTTGAATTGGGAGTTAACTATGCACTCATACTTAGCAACAACGCAGGACTTTGGGCCTACAGCATTGGGGACACCGTTAAGTTCGTTTCGCTTAACCCCTATCGCATTTTAGTCACTGGGAGAATTAAGCATTTTACCAGTGCCTTTGGTGAACACGTCATTGGTGAAGAAGTTGACCGCGCCATGACTCACGCTCTCTCGCAATTAAATTTCTCGGTAAATGAATTCCACGTTGCGCCACAAGTGCAGCCTACAGAAGGACTTCCCTACCACGAATGGATCATTGAGTTCAACGGTGAAATTCCCGAACTGAATGCCCTTCAAGAATTATTAGACAATAAAATGCAAGAACAAAATGTTTACTACAAAGACCTCATTGTGGGATGCGTTTTGCAAAAGCTGAAAATTACTCCAGTGAAAAACGGAGCATTCAATGCCTATATGAAATCGGAAGGAAAACTAGGAGGTCAAAATAAAATTCCGCGACTCGCGAACGATCGAAAATTGGCCGATGCATTACTTCAACATAAATAAAATAATTTTTGTTTTTGCAACTCTCCTATGCTTCCAGGCGAGCGCGCAATTGCGTTGGAGTGAGCAGAGTGTTAACTATGGTGTATTCACGAAATACACCGAGCGTGTTACCGACATTGTTATTTGGAACGAAGGAACGAAAACAGATCATTTGTTGCGTGCAGATTTTTCCATAAACTTCCAAGTTTTGTATTCAACGAAAGATGTAAATCCAGGAGACAGCTTAGTTATTCGTGTCAAATTCAATCCGAGAAAAATAGGAAAATTCAAAGAGGTTGTTCCTGTCTTTTTCGCTTCGCAAAGTGTTTCCTCTAAACTTACCATAAGCGCTGAAGTCACATACGTAAACCTAACAGAAGATCTTCCTTGTCCGCATTTCAACGAAAAACCTACTCAGTGCTGCGGCGAATTTTCATTGGATGTTTTAGTCATTGATAAAGCAACACGCAAACCCATTAAAGATGCCGATGTTGAAGTGATTGAAGAACGTATTCTTCAACTTACAAAAAAGACAAATAAAGACGGTGAAGTGAATGCCGCAATTCCCATCGGATATTACACGCTCTATGCAGGTAAGACTGGATACTCGGGCGCATCGTTCACCACACAAGTGAACTTGCACAACCACAGATTCGTTTTCGAATTAGAGAAAAAAGAAGTCGTCCTTCCTCCTACTGAAATCATTCCGGTTGACTCTATTCCAGCGGTGGTTGTTACAGAACCGATTCCAAATAAAACTTTCGACGAAAAAGATTTCGTTCCGAATAACATTTCATTTCTGATTGACATCTCCGGATCTATGGCGCAAGGCGAAAAATGGCCCATCACCAAGCAAGCACTTTCTTCCTTATCAGGCGTTATGCGCGCTAGCGATCAACTCTCAGTTCTGACGTATTCAGAAAAAGCGAAGGTGCTCTTATCTACAACGAAAGGAAATGAAATCAGCGATCTCGGATTGTTATTGGAAGGAAAGAAGCCGAACGGACAGACCAGTGGAACAGCGGGATTCAATGCGGCTTTCCGCATGTTGCGCAAATCGAAAATCGAAGCGGGAAATAACCAGCTTTATGTCATTACAGATGGCGCCTTCAAACCCGAAGATGAAAAGCGAATTGAAAAGCTTGTTCGTTTGGCCAACAAGCGAAACATTCACACGACAGTCATTGTGGTAAAAGGAAGTAAATTCGCGAAAGAAAATTTGGAAAAGATTTCTCGATTTGGAGAGGGTTCTTTTCTCTGCATTGAAAATGCAGAAGATGCACAATCGAAAATTTTCGAGTTAATTAAGCAGCAATCGAAAAAATGAGTGAAGTAAAAATCATAGGCATTTCAGGTGGAAGTGGTTCAGGCAAGACCACATTTTTGAGCAGTTTGAAAGAACGCATTCCGAGCGATCATTTGGCTCTTGTCTCTCAAGACAATTACTACAAGCCTCAAACAGAACAGCACAGAGATGAAAACGGCTGGGTCAATTATGATCTTCCAACAGGGATTGAAAAAGAGCGATTCATTTCCGACATGAATGAATTGTTGAATGGAAATGCGATTGAGTTTTTGGAATACAATTTCAACAATCCGGCATGGGAGCCACAGAAGATGACCATTCAACCGGCACCGATTGTTGTTATGGAAGGATTGTTTGTGTTTCATTACAATGAAATTTTCGAAAAGCTTCATCATAAAATTTACCTCGACGCCCCGGTAGACTTACGCTTGGAAAGACGCATCAATCGCGACCTTGGTCAACGTGGCTACCCCGAGCACGAAGTTCGTTATCAATGGGACAATCATGTTCGTCCGGCAGAGATCGAATACCTCGAACCCTTCATAGACCGTTGCGATTTAATCATTGACAGCACCAAACCCATAGACAGCGAAATTGATCGTTTGGTAAAACTACTTGGTTATTAATGGAGATTACGATTTATACAGACGGCGCTGCCAAAGGGAATCCGGGTCCAGGCGGATATGGAGCAGTCTTAATGGCAGGGAAATTCCACAAAGAAATTTCTGAAGGCTTTCGCCTCACCACCAACAACCGCATGGAGCTTATGGCTGTTTGCGCTGCGTTGGAATTATTGAAATTCGATAACAGTCCGGTTACCATATACAGCGACTCAAAATACGTTGTAGACTCGGTAGAAAAGAAATGGATTGCCGGTTGGGTGAAACGCGGTTGGAAGAATGTTAAGAATCCTGATTTATGGAAACGCTACATGGCTGTGGCTTCTAAGCACAATGTGAAATTCGTTTGGGTGAAGGGACACGCCGGAAATAAATACAACGAGCGATGCGATGAATTGGCCGTAGCAGCAAGTTCGGGAAGAAATCTTCCTGCCGACGATTGGTACGAACGGAATGCTTCAGATAATTAATTGTTTTAGCTAATCACTACTATATTTGCCCAAACTTTTGAAACCATGCGTACAGACCAATACCAAGGACACGATTATTATTTAATGGATGAGCTGCTTACCGACGAGCACAAATTGATTCGCGATGCAGCACGTGAGTGGGTAAAAAAAGAAGTTTCTCCAATTATTGAAGAAGCTGCTGAAACTTGTAAATTTCCTCAACACCTTTTGCCCGGCCTTGCTAGCATTGGTGCATTCGGACCTTATATTCCTGAAGAATACGGCGGAGCCGGATTAGACCAGATTGCTTACGGATTAATCATGCAAGAGTTGGAGCGTTGCGATAGCGGACTTCGTTCTACTGCATCGGTTCAATCTTCTTTGGTAATGTATCCGATTTGGAAATACGGTTCTGAAGAACAACGTATGAAGTACTTACCGAAATTGGCTTCAGGCGAATGGATCGGTTGCTTCGGATTAACTGAACCAGATCACGGTTCAAACCCAGGTGGAATGACCACCAACTTCAAAGACATGGGCGACCACTATTTGTTGAACGGTGCGAAAATGTGGATCTCTAACGCTCCATTCGCGCAAGTAGCGGTAGTTTGGGCTAAAAACGAAGAAGGACGTATTCACGGAATTATTGTAGAAAGAGGAATGGAAGGATTTTCAACTCCTACTATGCACGGTAAGTGGAGTCTTCGCGCAAGTGATACTGGTGAGTTGATTTTCGATAACGTAAAAGTTCCGAAAGAAAACTTGTTACCTGGTCGTTCTGGATTGGGCGGACCACTTTCTTGTTTAGATAGCGCGCGTTATGGAATTGCATGGGGTGCCATTGGTGCAGCATTAGATTGCTACGATGTTGCGCTTCGTTATTCGCAAGAGCGTATGCAATTCAACAAGCCAATCGGAGCTTTCCAATTGCAACAAAAGAAATTAGCTGAAATGATTACTGAAATCACCAAAGCACAATTGTTGACGCTTCGTTTGGGTCAACTTCGCAACGAAGGCCGTGCAACAAGCGCAATGATCTCTATGGCGAAGCGCAACAACGTGGACATGGCGAAAACAGTTGCTAGCAACGCACGTCAAATGTTAGGCGGAATGGGAATCACCGGCGAATACCCAATCATGCGTCACATGATGAATCTCGAGTCTGTGATTACCTACGAAGGAACGCACGACATTCACTTGTTAATTACAGGAATGGATGTAACAGGATTCGATGCATTCAAATAATTCATAGGGCCAGGGTAACTTTTGTTAAGGTTACTCGTCTCAATGAAAACATTCTTAAAATGAAAAGTAAAATATTCGCATTCTTTTTAACCCTAGCTTCGGCTGGGGTTTTTGCTCAACAGCCTGTTGGGTCTCATTATTTATTTACAACGTATACAAGTGCATTCACTCCCCTTGAAGAAGGTGTTTCTTTAGATGGAGGAATGATATGGGACGATCCCACATGGACTGTTCCGCTTGGATTCACGTTCTATACGGCTAACGATACGATTACTACGCTTTATGTTGGTGAACTAGGACCGACAGTCTATGGACTGCAAGATGATTCGCTTACTGACTTGTTCTTGCCGTCTTTAGACGACATTGCAAACGCTGACAATGACACCTTGGTAAGTCCGGTGAGCTATGTGGTTGAAGGACCTCCTGGATTTCAAATCTGCAAAATTGAATGGTTGAATGTCGGATTCTACGAAGATTGGGCAGCCAATGGAACCTATACCAATATTACTTCCTTTCAATTGTGGCTTTATGAAAATTCAAATATTTTCGAATACCATTTTGGGCCGAGCAATATTCCAAATCCAGAAATTGTTCATGCCTTCGGCGCACCTGCTATGGCATTCATTGAGAATCTCAATCAGAACAGTGGCTTTGATTGGGATGGATTCTATGGTATAAGCGGAAATCCTGCTGACCCTACAATTGTGAGCCTAACTCCAAACGAAATATTAATGTCGGAAGGACTTCCTTCCAATGCCCTTTTGAATGGCGAACCTGCTGAAGGCACCGTTTATCGCTTTGCGCCAACTTTTGTGAATGTTGAAGAAAATAGACTTACTACTTTCGACGTGTTTCCGAATCCAACGAACGGTTTGCTGAATGTTTTCAACCCAACACAAGGATTGGTTGTTGCGCAAATACTTTCTGCAGAAGGAAAGATTGTACAAATTGAAACCTTGAATTCAGGAAGGAATTCCATTCAAACCGAAAACCTATCAACCGGTTACTACATTCTTCGCGCCAACGGAACGAGCACTTCATTCCTTAAAAATTAAGAATGAAAGGCAATTGGCGAAGCCTTCCAGTTATTGTCATTTTAGCAATAATCTGGGGCAGCTCCTTCATTCTCATGAAGCGAGGCATGTTTGCCTTCGACGCCAATGGCCTTCAGGTTCCTGTTTTTTCTCCGAATCAAGTTGCTGCTTTAAGATTAGGCATTGCCTCCTTGGTCATGCTTCCCTTCGCCTTCATTTTCAAAAGTTGGCTGAAGCGTGAACTCATCTGGTGGTATGTGGTGGTTGGAATGTTGGGAAGCGGCATTCCTGCTTTCCTTTTCACGAATTCGCAAATGTTCTTACACTCGAGCATGTCGGGCATCTTGAACGCACTAACCCCGCTCTTCACCCTAATTGTGGGATACCTTGTTTTCAAGAAATCGGTTCGAAAAATGCAAATCGTCGGCGTTACCCTTGGACTCATTGGTGCCGTTTGCCTCATTAGTTTGCGCGGATTGGGCGACTCGAAGAACATGGCTTACAGCATGCTTATTGTTCTTGCCACCATAAGTTACGGTTTCAGTGTGAACACGATTCACAGCAAATTGCACGGCGTTCCATCGTTTGCCATATCGGCCTTTTCGTTATTGGTCATTGGCATTCCCTGTTGGATCCTCATTGCAACAGACGGTACATTGGAAATTCTACAAACCAACACGCACGGATGGCGAAGCTTTGGCTTCGTTGCCACCCTCGCCATTTTAGGAACCGCACTTGGAAATATCCTATTCTTTCGCTTCACGCAGAAGGTTGGAGCATTGGCCGCCTCTTCCATTACCTACCTCATTCCAATTGTAGCAATCTTTTGGGGAGTTTACGACGGCGAGCCGTTCACCTGGCTTCACGGCGCCTTTGCTGGAATTATTCTTACCGGGATTTATCTGGTGAATAAACAACCGGCTTCGAGATTCACGAAATGAAAGATTCTTCAAAAGATGTTTCACAAGATGCGATGCAAGATTCACGGAGTGAAAGATGTTTTACAAGATGCGATGCAAGATTCACGGAGTGAAAGATGTTTTACAAGATTCTTCGAAAGATCGCTACGCGAAGCGTCCTTGTGCGACATCTTGCGAAGCATCTTTCGAAGAATCTTGCATCGCATCTTGAAAAAGATATTGTTTTCACACAAAGAATGTGTATATTTGCACCCCTTAATCGGGAAAAACTAATTAAAAATTAACGTTATGTACGCAATTGTTGAAATAGCAGGGCATCAGTACAAAGTACAAAAAGATCAGCAGATCTTCGTTAATCGTCTTCAAAACGAAGAAGGAACACAGGTTGAATTCGACCGCGTTCTTTTGACTGATGATAACGGTTCGATCACTGTTGGCGCCCCAGCTGTAGAAGGTGTTAAGGTCACCGCACGCGTAGTGAATCACCTTAAAGGAGATAAAGTAATTATCTTTAAAAAGAAACGCCGTAAAGGCTATCAAAAGAAGAACGGTTTCCGTGCTTATTTGACAGAAATTGTAATTGAAAAAATTGGTTAATCCCTAATCCTAAAAGACAATGGCTCACAAGAAAGGTGTCGGTTCGTCGAAAAACGGCCGTGAATCAGAAAGCAAACGCTTAGGTGTAAAACTATTTGGCGGACAAACATGTGTTGCTGGAAACATTATCATTCGTCAGCGTGGTACTCGTCACAATGCGGGTTTAAACGTTGGGGTTGGTAAAGACCACACATTATATGCTTTGACAGACGGAGTTGTAGAATTCCGCAAGAAAAAAGACAATAAGTCGTTCGTATCGGTTGTTCCTGCACAGGCGTAATCGAGAGTTCGTCTCAACAATTTTCAAAAACTCTCGATCTTTTGGTCGGGAGTTTTTTATTTTATCTAACATCAAGTAACTTCGTCGCATGCTTCAAGTACCCTATTTAAGAGAGAACACAGAGAAAGCGCTAACCGGATTGGCCAAGCGCAACAAAGATTTTTCAGCTACCGTGCAGTCTATTATTTCAGTAGACGAATCGAGAAGAAAATTGCAGAACGAACTCGACAATCTTTTAGCAGAGTCGAATAAGATTTCGAAAACCATTGGCGATCTTTTCAAAGAAGGAAAAAGAGAAGAAGCAGATGGAATGAAGGTGCGCACCACCGAGATTAAAGAGGAGTGCAAAGGCATTGAAACCAACCTCTCTCAATTGGAAGAAGAATTAAAGCAATTGCTTTATCAGGTTCCCAACGTACCGCACGAAAGTGTTGTATTCGGAAAGGGCGCTGAAGAAAACGAAGTGGTCTACTCTTCTGGAGAAATTCACGCCTTGGGAGAAAGTAAACTTCCTCACTGGGAATTGTGCGAGAAGCACAAGCTTATTGACTTTGAATTGGGTGTTAAAATCACCGGAGCAGGCTTCCCTGTATACATTGGAAAAGGTGCACGTCTTCAAAGAGCATTGATTAATTTCTTTTTAGAAGAAGCACAGAAAGCCGGATACACAGAGCATCAGGTTCCTCACATGGTGAATGAAGCGAGTGGTTACGGAACGGGACAGCTACCTGATAAAGAAGGACAGATGTATCACGTGGGTGTGGATGATTTGTATTTGATTCCAACGGCGGAAGTTCCACTTACAAATTTGTACAGAGATGTATTGTTGAAGGAAGAACAACTTCCGATTAAACTTACAGGATATACTCCTTGCTTCCGCAGAGAAGCTGGCAGCTACGGAAAAGATGTTCGCGGATTGAACCGCTTACATCAATTCGACAAAGTAGAGATTGTTCAATTGTCTAAACAGGAAGACAGCTATGCTTTGTTGGAAGACATGGTGAACCACGTAAAAGGATTGTTGAATAAATTAGAATTGCCTTTCCGCATACTTCGTCTGTGTGGCGGAGACATGGGATTCACCTCTTCATTGACTTTTGATTTCGAAGTGTACTCAGCGGCGCAAGAACGCTGGTTAGAAGTAAGCTCTACTTCGAACTTCGAAACCTTCCAAGCCAACCGCTTGAAATGTCGTTACAAAGGAGCCGATGGAAAAACGCAATTGGTGCATACACTAAACGGAAGCGCTCTAGCGTTACCTCGTATAGTGGCTGCTTTGCTTGAAAACCATCAGGATGAAAACGGAGTAAGAATTCCACACGCGTTGGTTCCTTACTGCGGATTTGAACGAATTTAATAAATGACTATGCGCATACTTTATTTCTTCCTGGCCTCTGCCCTTGTGTTTTCCATGCATTCGTGCACACCACCCGACAGAACAGAATATGTGAAGCAGATCGATTCTATTTCGAATGCACTGGAAAACGTTGCTGGTCCATATGAAAAGCTAAACCTCGATGAGCTTCAAGCGAAAGTAGACACGGTGAACAAGCACCTAGACTTTATTCAAGCCAACTACAAAGGCGAAATGAAGAAAAGCATAGCCTTCGAACTCGTTGAATACCGTAGTATTCGCAAGCTAATTCCCGAATTTGGAAAGCGCAGAGAGAATATTGCCAACAGCCTAACTGTTTCCAGAGAACAACTTTCTTCATTGAAAAAAGCAATGAGTGAAAACGCAACGCATGACGCTGTAGGAAACGAAATCAACGATGAGTACTTGAAGAAACAGCTTCAACAAGAAAAAACCATTAATGCTTCGCTCGTAAAAGAAATTCAATTTATCGTTCTGAGATCCGATTCGATTAACAATCGTTTTTCACGTCACTATAACCAAGCGAAATTCTGGTGCGACAGTATTGCAGCCGCTTCAAAATAAACAATGAAAAAGCTTTGCCTCATAGCACTTTTGATACTCGCAACCGAATGTTCATTCGGTCAGCGCGATTTTGAAATTGCTGAGCAGTATTTCTTTGAAGGGAAATTCACCGAAGCAAAAATGTACTATGAGAAACTTTCGAAAGAAGGTTTCGAAAACGAAATCTACGAGAATTACAAAACCACGCTGATTCAACTGAATCTTGAAAAAGATGCTGAAACCCTTATTAAACGGAGGTTAAAGCAAACTAAAGACGCAACACTTCACGTAGATTTAGGAAACCTTTATTCTCATTTCAAACACGATAAAAACGCTGCTGAAGCTTATCAAACAGCATTAGATAAAACAGCAGCTTTCAGAATGCCCATTCTAGAATTGGGACAAAAGTTTTTAGAAGCCAACCTTTTTGCTTGGGCCTTGAAGACCTATGAAAAAGGAAAGACCCAGGGTAAAGACGGTTATACTTATTCGTTCGAAATAGCCGGAGTACAAGGATCACTCGGAAACTTTTTAGGCATGAGTGAGGCCTACATGGACATCTTAAAAGAAGACCCTTCCTACCTCGGGCAAGTGGAAACGTCACTCATGCAACTCGTCGATTTTCAAGAAGACGATGTTCGATGCAATGATCTAAAAACACTTGTGTTGAAGCGTATTCAACTTGAACCGAGCACTTCTATTTATTCAGAATTTTTAGCTTGGTTTCTAATGCAACGTCGCGATTTCAACGGTGCGTTCATTCAACTGAATGCATTAGACAAGCGAAACAATGAAAACGGAAATCGGTTAATGAACCTCGCTATTCAGGCCACAAACAACGAAGAATACAGCGTTGCCAAGAAATGCTATGACGCTGTTATTGCGAAAGGAAAAGCTTCGGTTTTCTTCCAGCAAGCCAGTGTAAAAAAACTTCAAACGTTAAGTCTTCTTTTGAAGAAGAATGAATTCACAACCGCTGATGAATTCAATGCGTTAGATGCCGAATACGCAGCCATTCAAAAAGACATTGTTCAAGCGAATGAATTGGCCATCATGAAAAAAGATTGGGCACATCTCAAGACCTTTTACTTGAACAATTCAAAAGACGCGGAAGTCCTACTGAAAGAGGCATTGGCTCTGGGAGGTGTTAACGCGAAGACCCTTGCAGAGATCAAACTCGAATTGGGTGATGTTCTTTTGTTTCAAGATAAAATCTGGGAGGCTTCCCTACTCTTTTCGCAAATTGATTTAGATTTCAAAGACGATGTGCTGGGACATGAAGCCAAATTTCGCAACGCGAAAATTTCCTTCTACACAGGAGATTTCGAGTGGGCACAAGGACAGTTGGATGTATTGAAAGCTTCCACTTCAAAACTTATTTCAAACAATGCCTTGCAACTCTCTTTGCTCATCACAGATAACTTCAACATGGACACGATTCCATTACCAATGATGCAATACGCGCGTGCGGATTTATTAGCTTATCAAAATCAATTTACGCTTGCTTTCCAAACACTTGACAGCATTACGACTACCTTTCCCGGACATTCACTTACAGACGAAATTCTTTTCACCAAAGCGAATATTTATAGAAAGCAGGGAGATTTCGAAAGAGCTGTTCAACTCTATACCGAATTAGTAAACGTTCATTTCGAAGGTATTTATGCAGACGATGCGCTTTTCGCTTTAGCAGAAATTGAAGAGAAACATTTCAAGGATTTAGCGAAGGCTCAAACGCAATACGAGCGCCTACTGAACGACTTCCCAGGAAGTTTGTTCGTCATAGACGCTCGTAAACGTTATCGCGCTCTTAAGGAAGGGGTTCAATAGCTTCGTGCTATATTTGCAAAAATTTGTTTCAATGAAAAACATTGCAGTTATCGGTGCTGGCACCATGGGAAATGGAATCGCACACGTATTCGCACAAAACGGATTCAACGTTCAATTGATTGACTTAAATGATGCTCAATTGCAAAAGGCTTTAGCGACTATTGCGAAAAACCTAGACCGTCAAGTTGCAAAAGGTTCTTTAACCGAAGAGCAAAAGGCCCAGACCCTTGCTAACCTTTCCACTTCAAACTCTATTGAAACAGGCGTTGCAAACGCAGAGCTTGTGGTAGAAGCTGCAACTGAAAACGTTGATTTAAAACTTAAGATATTTCAAACCCTCGATGCGAACGCTCCTGCAAACTGCATCTTGGCGTCCAATACTTCTTCCATAAGCATTACCAAAATTGCTTCTGTAACCAACAGACCTTCACAAGTCATTGGCATGCATTTCATGAACCCAGTTCCTGTAATGAAATTGGTTGAAGTGATTCGCGGTTACAGCACTTCAAATGAAGTAAACGAAAAGGTGTTTGAGATTTCGAAGCAACTTGGAAAAGTTCCAGTTGAAGTAAACGACTACCCTGGTTTCGTAGCCAACCGCATTCTTATGCCTATGATCAACGAAGCCATCTATACGTTGTATGAAGGCGTTGCTGGCGTTGAAGAAATTGACACGGTTATGAAACTTGGAATGGGACATCCAATGGGTCCACTTCGTTTGGCCGATTTCATTGGTCTTGATGTTTGCTTAGCAATTCTTCGTGTGATGCACGACGGATTCGGCAATCCGAAATACGCGCCATGTCCTTTGTTAGTGAACATGGTGACAGCAAAAAAATTAGGCGATAAATCTGGAGAAGGATTTTATATTTTGAACAGAGAAACGAAAGAAACAACCGTTTCTCCTTCGTTTTCAAAATAATTCAAGGTGAAGATTCATCACGACTTTTCTTCGTTCAAGGAAGTTAAAAACCCTGTGCTCACTATTGGCACGTTCGACGGCGTGCACTTGGGTCATCAGGCACTTCTGAACCGCATGAAAGCTCTTGCGCAAGAGGTAAACGGAGAAACCGTTGTTCTTACTTTCACACCACATCCACGCACCGTTCTCTTCCCCGAAGATCACGGCATTCAATTATTATCAGACACCCAAGAGAAAAGAAAATTCCTTGACGATTGCGGTATTGATCACCTGGTTGAATTTCCGTTCACCATGGAATTCGCGAAGAAGTCTGCTTTCGAATACGTGCGCGATCTGTTGGTGGTTGGAATGAACGTCCACACCGTCATTGTTGGTTACGACCACCGCTTCGGCAGAAACCGAGAGGGCAATTTCCAACTGTTGTTGGAATACGCCGACATGTTTCAATTTCATGTTGAAGAAATACCGGCGCAACTCATCAACGAAAGCGAAGTCAGTTCAACAAAAATTCGAAATGCTATTTTAGCTGGAAAGGTAGAATTCGCAAATCAAGCAACCGGAAGAAACTACGTACTTTCAGGCACTGTGGTTCACGGAAAAGGAAACGGTCATAAGATTGGTTTTCCAACAGCCAACATAAAAATTTCCGATCCGTTGAAACTTATTCCAGCAAATGGAGTCTATGTAGTAGAAACGAACATCAACGGAAAAAACTACCGCGGAGCCATGAACATTGGAACACGTCCTACATTCGAATTAAACGGAAGCCGTTCGTTGGAAGTGCATGTCATTGGATTTCACAATAACCTCTATGAGCAACCCTTGCAAGTGGAATTTATTCGAAAGCTTCGCGACGAACAAAATTTTGGTTCAATTGATGCGTTGAAAGAACAACTTGCAAAAGACATTGCCAATGCGATTCGCTAAAACAACGCTTTTCATTCTTCTTTTTTCATTCAACTTCATCGTTGATACGCATGCACAATTGGTGTCGTGGGACAAAATAGATACGTGTAAAATTTACACGGATCTGAACCTCGCACTGAAAGAACCAAGCAAGGTCTATCGACTTCATCTCAACCGAAAAAAATACACTGAGATTCCTCAAGAAATATTTCTTCTCTCAAACTTAAACGACTTGCAGCTCGATCGAAACAAGATCAAAACCCTTCCATCAAAAATCAACGAGCTTCCTTTTTTACAACGTTTAAGTGTAAATGAAAACCTCATTGATTCAATGCCACCAGCTCTTTTCAATTTGAAAAATCTCAAGGTGCTTGAATTGGGCGACAACTTTATAAGTACGCTTCCCGACGAAATAGAAAAAATGCAAGAGTTACGTATACTGGCACTTTGGGACAACCCCATCAATTATTACCCGAACGCGGTCGGTTCATTGAAGAACTTAACCCACCTCGATTTTCTGCATAATCAAATGAGCTACGGAACACAAGATCGAATTCTTCAAATGATGGATATGAAGAAAACCAAGGTGTATTTTTCAACTCCTTGTGCCTGCGAAGACGGGCATTAAAAAATTAAACTTTATCGAAGTCGATCACGACTGTGTCTGAAATGGGTTCACATTGACACGTCAACACGAATCCTGCATTCACCTCACCCGGTTCCAATGCATAATTGAGCTTCATATCAACTTCACCTTCTTTTACATGGGCACGACAGGTGCAACACATACCGCCTTTGCATGAGAAAGGAATATCCAATCCCGCGCGCTGCGCTGCATCTAAGATCATTTCTCCAGTTTTCGGCATTTTGAATTGCGTGTAATTCCCGTCGAAAATGACAGTCACATCGGCTTGTCCTTCCAACACCACTTCCTTCTTCACAACAGGAGGAGCTTGCTTGGCTTGTCCTGGGGAAGCGAATAATTCAAAATGGACATTCTCGGCCGCCATTCCATTCGACAAATAAAAATCTTTCACTGCGCGAATCATCGGTTCTGGTCCGCAAACAAAAACTTCCGAAACGGTCTCTATTGGAATGAAACGTTGTGTGTACCCTTCAATCTTTTCAGCATCAATTCTACCGTGGAAAAGCGCAATGTCATTAGGCTCGCCGCTTAATACATGAAACACTCGGAAACGTCCGAGGAATATGTCTTTCATGTCTTCAATTAAATCACGGAAGATAATTCCACTGAAATGTCTATTTCCATAAATCAAACTCACCTCTGCCTCTGCATTGTTCTGAAGCAAAGTGCGAGCTATCGAAAGCATGGGCGTAATTCCGCTTCCAGCAGCGTAAAGGACCACGTGCGTTTTTCCATCTACATTATTTGGAGTGAAGTGCCCCATGGGGTTCATCACTTGCATTTCCATACCCACCTTTATCTCTGAAGTAGCCCAAGTGGAAAAAACCCCACCGTCTACACGTTTGATAGCCACGCGCAATTCACCGTCGTTCGTTCCGCTGCAAATCGAATACGATCTGCGAATGTCTTCTCCGTTTACACTTGCACGAAGCGTAAGGTATTGCCCTGGTTTGAAGGCATAGCGCTCCATTAATTCCGCAGGAACTTGAAAGGCAACAGAAACACTATCTGCAGTTTCCTGACGAACATCAGAAACGGTTAAGGCTGAAAAGGTTGGTCTCATAGTATTGAAAAGGCAAAAATAGGTGAATGGGCTTCTTAACAAGAATTTTTCACCGCTGATATTTGTAATGATTTTGTTTAGGCTGAATGAACTAAATTTGTGTTTATGGAAATGGAAATCGCACTTCAAAAATTTCAGCAATACGTAGACGCTGAAAATAAAATCGAAGCCAAAGATTGGATGCCCGAAGGCTATCGCAAGACCCTTATTCGTCAGATTGGGCAGCACGCGCACAGCGAAATCATAGGCATGCTTCCAGAAGGAAACTGGATTACCCGCGCCCCATCGTTGCGTCGTAAGGCCATATTGCTGGCGAAAGTTCAAGATGAAGCTGGACACGGTTTGTACTTGTATTGCGCGGCAGAAACCTTGGGTGTTGACAGAGATACCATGACAGAAGAAATGCTTTCTGGAAAAGCGAAGTATTCTTCCATTTTCAATTACCCGACTATTTCTTGGGCAGATATTGGAACCATTGGTTGGTTGGTGGACGGCGCTGCTATTGTGAATCAAGTATCTCTTCAGCGCACGAGTTACGGTCCATACAGCAGAGCGCTTATTCGCATTTGTAAGGAAGAGAGTTTTCACCAAAGACAAGGATATGAAATTTGCATTGCTCTTTCGAAAGGAACAGCAGAGCAAAAGAAAATGTTACAAGATGCCTTCAATCGTTTTTGGTGGCCGTCGTTAATGATGTTTGGTCCGTCTGACAAAGACTCTGCGCACAGCAGTCAGAATATGGTATGGAAAATCAAGCGTCACTCGAACGACGATTTGCGTCAGAAATTTGTAGACATGACAGTTGCTCAAGCCGAGTACTTAGGACTAACTATTCCCGATCCAGATTTAAAATGGAATGAAGAAACGGGGCATTACGATTTCGGTGAAATCGATTGGACTGAATTCAATGAAGTTGTGAAAGGAAACGGCCCTTGCAACAAAGAGCGTGTTGCTGCGAAGCAAAAGGCTTGGAGTGAAGGTGAATGGGTTCGTGAAGCAGCGGTGGCTTATGCTGAAAAGCAAAAAGAAAAAGCCGCACAGAGTGCAGCTTAATTCTTAAACAAAAAACTAAAATTTAGATAGAACGGAGCAGTTGAATCAACTGCTCTTTTTCTTTTACACCAGCTTCCTTCCACTTCATTTCTCCGTTCTTGAAGATCATGAGTGTTGGAACAGAGCGCACGTTGTATTGAGCGGCAATGGCCTGATTGCGATCGATGTCAATTTTTATAATACGCGCTTCGTCGCCAATGGCAGTTGCTAATTCTTCTAAGATGGGACCTTGATATTGGCAAGGGCCACACCATGTTGCGAAGAAGTCTACTAAGACCGGCTTATCGCCTTGAATAATATCGTTGAAGCTTCCTTTCATTTTTGTTGAATTAGCGATTGCATTTTATTCCAGCTACCCGCGTTGTGAACGTTGGTGAATCCCATTTGCTTCAATTGTGAAACAGCTGCGCCGCTTCTCATGCCGCTTCTGCAGCAGAGAATAATCACTTCGTCTTTTTTCCAAGCTTTCGCCTTGGTTGGAATTTCAGGCAGTGGAACATTGCTTGTTCCCTTTGCGTGTCCTTCAGAATATTCGCCTTTTGTACGAACATCTACCAGCTTCGCACCCTCGCGCATCAGCTGCACCAAATCTGCCTTTGGCTTTCCTTTTAAGAATGAAAATAGTCCCATTATACCAAAGAATTTACTTCCATCCAACCGCCACCGTTGTATACATCTTGAACGCCTTGTTGTTGAAGATATCCGGTTGCTTGTCCGCTTCTTCCACCTGAAAGGCAGCACATAACCAAAGGCTTCGGCATGTTTTTAAGTTCTTCTACTTTCGTTGGCACTTCCTGTAACGGAATATTGATTGAACCCGCCACGTGTCCACTTTGAAATTCTTCTCTTGAACGAACATCAACAATTGTTGCCGTTCCATTTTTTAAAGCTGCTAATACATCCATGTTGTTTGAATTTTTAGCGAAAGTAGAATAGGAATTAGAATGGTGTTGTGAGGAGAGTCACATAATGTGCAAGCATGAATG
>JBILTL010000024.1:0-20940 GCA_044371535.1 Flavobacteriales bacterium
ATAAACACGCATAACCATTTCTTGACATTCGTTGTTCCCCGAAATAGGTTTGCTTCATGGAACAAAACCTAATTAAATCGGAAATAGAAACGCGAATATTTACCATTCGCGGAATGCAGGTGATGCTAGATAAGGATTTAGCAGAATTGTATGGAGTGAACACCATGCGCTTAAATGAGCAGGTTCGAAGAAACATTCAGCGATTTCCAGAAAGCTTTTGTTTTCAACTCACAAAAGAAGAAATGACAATGTGGATATCGCAATTTGCGATATCCAAATCAACAAAAAGAGGATTTCGCAAGCAGCCATTGGTATTCACCGAATATGGCGTCGCAATGGTTTCCGCAGTTTTAAGATCTCAAATTGCAATTGAAACAAGCATTCACATCGTAAAGGCCTTTATTGAATATCGAAAAGGCAAAATTCAAGGAGAAATTCTGACTTCACGTGTTTCGAACACAGAACAAATTTTGGCCGTTCATCAGATAAAAATTGAGGAGCTATATAAAAAGCTTGAGGGAGTGAAATTTCCCAAATCAGGAATCTTTTATGATAACCAAATCTTCGATGCCTATGTCTTTTCAAGCGAACTTATTTCAAAGGCAAAAAAATCAATCATTCTAATCGATAACTACATCGATGAAACCACACTGCTTCAACTTTCAAAAAGAAACAAAAAAGTGCAATGTATTATTTATACTGAAAAATTAACTGCTCAACTTAAACTCGATTTAGAAAAACACAATGTTCAATACCCTCCCATTGAAATCCTTATTCTGAAAAATGCTCATGACCGTTTTCTTATTCTCGATGAAAAAGAATTGTATCACCTCGGTGCTTCACTAAAAGACCTAGGAAAAAGATGGTTTGCTTTTTCGAAACTAGATGGTTTGGTGCATGAGGTACTCAATCACCTTCGGTGATCAATCCTACGGATTAATCGGAACGATTGATAGCAAAGCCATTGATTCGAAGAATTGATCACGAAGTGATTGATCTGACGAAGTCAGATTGATCTGAAAGATTGATCACGCAGTGATTGAAGCCAGTACGGTTGAAATCAACTCCGTCTTACTCATTCCAATCACCGCCGCCTGCTGAGGAATAATAGAGGCCGCGCTGAAACCAGGAACGGTATTGACTTCAATCACACACGGTTCTTCGTCGGGTAACAAGAAGTCTACGCGAATCATTCCGCCGCAATTCAAATCGGTATAAATACGAGCCGATAATTCCTGAACACGTGCGTAATGAAATTCACTTATAGGCGCCGGAGTTATCTCCTGACTCTTCCCTTCGTACTTCGCTTGAAAATCGAAAAACTCAGTCTCGCTTACAATCTCTGTAATGGGCAACGCCGTTGGTTTTCCATTCATGACAATAACACCACACGTGACTTCCCTTCCAGAAATAAATTCTTCCACAATAATATCTTCGTCTTCATTGCGGGCGCGAGAAATAGCTTCCATAATTCCACCTTCTTCATTCACACGCGATGTGCCAATGGAACTTCCTCCACAATTCGGTTTCACAAAACACGGCAAACCCACTTTCGCAACAACTTCTTCCGCAGTAATAGCCTCTTCCTTTCGAACAACAATCGAACGCGCAACACGATAGCCCATAGACCCTAACGTGCGTGTGGTTGCCTTTTTGTTAAAGGTTAACGCCATGTTCAACACATCGCCTGTGGTGTACTTCATACCAATGGTATCGAAATATCCTTGCAACAACCCATTCTCTCCGGGCGTTCCATGAACCATCATAAACACCGCATCGAACGTGGTTTTCATTCCTTCAATAATCACAGAAAAATCATTTCGATCTACAGCAATTTCCACTTCATTCACCAACGCATACCAACGCTTTTCTTCAATCACAATTTGCGTAGGCTCGAACTTCGAACGGTCTATGTTCTCCATCACCATCTTCGCGCTGCGCATCGAAACAACCGACTCGCCACTATATCCGCCACAGACCACTGCAATTTTTTTCATGCGTTTTTGTTTTTACAAAGATGACAATCTCCTTAACTTTCCAAAAATTATTTGTCGTGAAAAAATCAATTCTTTTTTCGTTCGTCGTTTTAGCAGCATCTATCACTGCTTCTGCGCAACAATTCACTGTTGTGAAAGATAACGCACACGGTAACGTGGAAAATCAATGCAAGACAGGTACTTGCTGGAGCTTCGCTACCACTTCATTCATTGAATCTGAAATTATTCGCAAAGGAAACAAAGCTGTTGACCTTTCAGAGATGTACAACGTGCGATTGACCTATCCGAAGAAAGCCGAGAGCTATGTGCGCTTTCAAGGTAAACAACAATTCGGTCCAGGCGGATTAAGCCACGACGTGCTTGCAATCATTGAAGAATATGGAATTGTTCCAGAGGCCGCCTACTCAGGTTTCGTAAACGGAGCAACAACTTATGATCACGAGACGCTCGATACTAAATTGACAGACCTTGTAAACGAAGGTGTAAAATCTCCAGCAAACGGATACCAAGCGAGTGTAATTGGAATTTTAGACAATGAAATCGGCGCAGCTCCGACTGAATTCAAATACAACAACATTTCTTACACACCTGCAAGCTTCCGCGATGCAATGAAAATTAACGCGAAAGAATATGTGTGCTTGACTTCATTTTCACACCATCCTTTTTATTCTTCTTTCGTATTGGAAGTTCCAGATAACTGGGCGAAAAAATCATACTATAACCTTCCACTCGACGAGTTTCAACGTGTTGCAGATTTCGCTCTTGGAAAAGGGTACACCATCGCATGGGATGCAGATGTTAGTGAAGAAACATTCAATGCTAGAAAGGGATTCGCATACGTAAACAACTTTCAAGACGAACCAAACATTGATCAAGTAAAAAGACAAGAAGCGTTCGATAGCTTCGAGACCACAGACGACCATCTGATGCATATTACAGGCACTGCAAAAGACGACAAAGGAAATCCTTATTACATAGTGAAAAATTCATGGGGAACCGAAGGCCTTGCCAATGGCGGATTCCAGTACATCTCTGTTCCTTACTTCCGTTACAAAACAGTTTGCATGATCATTCACAAAGACGCAATTCCGAAAGAAATTGCAGTGAAATTGGGAATGTAATTATTTCTTTGGTCCCAACGGGACAAGTATTCCTCCACGAATGACGAGCGGTCCATAAGGTGACCGCTCTTCTTCTGTAAAGTCGTACATGATTTGAAAATAGGTGCCTAAGCCGTGTCCAATACCTTGCGATATTCCTCCACCGGCCAATACCAAGGGAAAGGTCTCTCTTTGCATTCCTCCAAAGGAATATATTGGCGCATTCACTTGATTAATCTCCGCGCAAGCAAACAATCCGTTGAACAAGCCCAATCGCGCCCAAGCAATACCTGCGTATATCTGCTCTTCGTAAAGGCGAGTTTTGTAATATGTAAAATTGACCCCTCCTCCAACGGATAGTCTCTCGGTTAGTCTATATCCGACTAACGGAGTAACAGAAGCAAAAAACATCCCTGAGCCATTCGAAGAACTTAATCCTAGACCCAACGACCCACCCACTACCGTGCGTTCTCTGTGTGTGAGGTCGCCCATGTTTTCCTTCGTATTTTCACTTGAAGGAAGCGTATTCACGTAATCATCGGGTTGCGCAAAAGCATTCAACCCAAACAACAAAAAACTTCCAACTAAAAACGCTTTCATTAACGAATGAATGAAACAACTGAAAGGTGCGTTCCAGCCCATACTTGAACAAAATAAATTCCGCTATCAGAAGGGAGTTCAGTCAATACAACCTGATGGTTTCCTTGTGGAAAAGTCTGATGAATCACTTCGTTCACCAATCTTCCATTCACATCGAATAATCGAATGTTTACGTCTACCGCTTGTGGTAAATCGAATCCAACCGTAAACATGTCTTTCACCTCTGTTGGATATCCGTAAGCCTGAAATTCAGACGTATTTCCTTCAACAACAAATGACGGATTGAAGCCTACAAATTTCACTACGTTGTTTCCTGTACATGGAATTGCAAGCGTATCAATTTCTTCCGCATAACAAATGTCTGCTGCGCTTGAAACTCCTCCAGTTACAGTAACTGTAGAGGTTGTTGTGAAGTCATTCGAAAACTTTGTAATGGCATTCGGACTCCAAGAGCTCACGTAATAATTTCCGTAAGAATCGTGATCTACGCCGTCGCAATTTCCAAGGTTCGTAGTCGTAATTACTGAAAGGGTGTATGTCGCTAGATCAATCGCTTTGATAGATGCATTCGCGCCCCAACTTACCATAACCAATCTGTTATTCGCAGCATCGTAAGTTAATCCGTTTGGCGTGCTCGTGGTATTCGCAACTACAATTGAACTTGTTGGCGCAGCAAGGTTTGCAACGTTCAATTCATAAATTTTCTTCGCCGAAAAATCAGACACCCACAGTTTATCTGTTCCATTGCTTGCCATTCCGTTCAAGAATGAAGCTCCAGACAAAGAGTGTGTCATAACTTGTGCACCGGTAGTTACATCGTATCCTCTTATCGCAGTTCCAACAATTGAAAAAAGAACACCGTTCATGACTTCCATTCCATAATTCGATTTTGCTGCACCCAACGTTCCCTGCGGAATAGCATCGCTGTGCATGCGCACAACATTGTTTCCATTTCCAACTAAAAAGATCTGATTGGTCGGATCGTATTCAACGCCTTCAATGGCCGTTAATGATTGTGCTTGAGTTGAAGCTGTAGTCAATGCTAAAAGAAAGAATAAAATATTTTTCATTTTGAAGATTATATGAACGGCAATTTACTACCAAATCGAATGCATTCGCTTCTAAAATTTCTTATCTTGCAGATACATTGCATGCCCAACATGAAAATTAAAATCACAATTCTACTTGTTACGTTAAGCTTTTCAATGCTTGGGCAAACCACTTGCATTCAAGATTTTTTAATGCGCAAGGAAAATCAAGAAGTCATGGTTGCAGCTCACAGAGGAGATTGGAGAAATTTTCCGGAAAACAGTCTTCCAGCTATTCAATCTTGTATAGACCACTTCATTGATATTGTTGAAATAGATGTGCAAGAAACTTCTGATGGTTTTTTTGTTCTCATGCACGACAACACCGTAAACAGAACCACCAACGGAAAAGGAAAGGTGAGTTCCATGACTCTCAAGCAAGTGACCAAGTTGAGATTAAAAAATAAAAGCGGAGAGTTAACCGAAGAGCACGTTCCCAGTCTTGAAGATGCATTGAAATTAGCGAAAGGAAAAATACTTTTGAACCTCGATAAAAGTTCTGGCCGATTTGAAAAGCTTCTTCCCGTTATCGACGCCATGGGCGTCAGAAATCAGGTTATTCTAAAGGGAACGCATGGCTCAAGTTTCTTTTTTAATTACATGATTCAAAATCCAGAAGGGCCACTATTCATGCCTATTCTGCAGTATATGCCAAAAACGCAAGTAGACACTTTTCTCTTAGATGCCAATGTGCCTTTGGTTGAATTAATCATATCAAACGATTCCAGTTATTTAACGGATCCATTGGGAATGTATTTATTCAAAAAACACAGAACAGGTATTTGGTACAATGCACTTTTCAAATCAATAAGTGCAGGAAAAAGCGAAAACGAAGATGCACTTGGAACTTGGAATTGGTTTATTCAACACGAAGCACTCGTTATACAAACAGACTATCCCATGGAATTGCTTCAACATCTTATAAATACGAAGGAACACAACCGACCCTACGGGTACAAAGACATATCCTTGGAAAAACTTCCCAAAGGAAGAAATTAGTTTCTTCGCAATCCGAAGTGTGTATAGACTCTTCTTTCGCCGCCGTCTGCCGGACGATTTACGATACCAAATTTTTCAACGTACATGCAAGAGCTTCCTCCTTGGTCGCACGCCATTGCGTTGTAACAACCATAAGGCAACAATAAAGCTGCACATTCCTTCATGGTCAAACCTCTGCTGTGCTGCGGCTTGCGTCCGTCTGCAACCAACATAAACACCTTCGTTCCTGTTTGGT
Organism: Flavobacteriales bacterium; assembly: GCA_044371535.1. GTDB lineage: Bacteria > Bacteroidota > Bacteroidia > Flavobacteriales_D > Sanyastnellaceae > CAIZGX01. The sequence goes on from JBILTL010000024.1 coordinate 6,020, forward strand.
CTATTCCTATAACCGTTCTTGGGTATGGTTTCTCTTGAGAGTGATCTCTTGTATCAATGGCCTCAACGCCATTCATAATCAAATCGAATCTTCCCCAAATAACGTTGTACATGTCGGCGCTCAATTCCTTCACAACATCTCTGTCAGAAGAATAAACACCCTTGCCTTCTTTTGAGAAAGACATGAATGGACGTTTATCAGAATCTTCCATTTTCAACGCAGTACCCTTCACCACATAATTGCCGGTCCATTGGCCTAAAGGACAATCATCGCCCGGTGTAGTTCCAGCTTCCCCATTGACCGCAACTTCACATTGAAAACGCTTAGCAAACTGAGAGGTTAATTCCTTCTTTGAAACTGCAGTATCTAATTCAATTGAAAACGTCTTTAAATCTGCTATTGCCATAACCACAAAAGCATTCGGGTCTTGAAAGGTTAATTGAAAAACTTCAATTCCAGGCTTGGCCCAAATGGTTTTAACTGTTGGAGCGCCCAACTCACCAATTTGAATATTCTCAAAAGAAACATCTGAAGAAAATAAACTGTCTTTAGCCACTTCAACAACGGGAACAATATTGGAAGAAAGTAGTTCGGCCTCCTCTTTTTGAAGTTCAGCACGCGCATCTAGAATAACAGCAAAAACAATGGGAATACCCGTTAAAACAAAACTAGCCCACCATATGGTCTGAGTCTTTTCAGTGCTACCCTTGAATAATAGTTTCTTGAAAATGAATAAAAATAACAATCCAAAAAAACCCGTAGTAGCTATCCAAATTAACAATTGAAAGGCAATTGGAAATTGAGATAACCTCCAAAAAAGAGCGCTTAAATCGTCAAGAAAAACGTTAATCTGATCTCCCATAATATTTGCAAATATATATCCGCCTAAGAAATTCTATCTTTGGAAAATGAATCATCAAGTAGATCTCACCACCAAGCTTGGAATTTTAGGAGGCGGACAGCTGGGCAGAATGCTCATTCAAGAAGCTGTTAACTTCAACATTCACATTTCAGTCTTAGACCCTTCGGTTAACGCACCCTGCGCAGACCTTGCAAATAATTTTGTAGTTGGAAATTTCAACGATTATCAAACAGTTCTCGATTTCGGAAAAACAGTTGATGTTCTGACCATCGAAATTGAACACGTAAACATTGAAGCACTTGAAGAATTGGAACGTCTTGGAAAGAAAGTATTTCCAACGCCACAAGCCCTTCGCACCATTCAAGACAAAGGCCTTCAAAAACAATTTTACAAGGCGAATAATATTCCAACCGCTCCTTTCCACCTGATCGATAACGCAGAAGATGCGTTGTTGTTTAAAGAAAAAGGACCGTTCATGCAGAAGCTTCGCAAAGGCGGATACGACGGAAAAGGTGTAACACCACTTCGCACAGAAGCTGAGTTCAACGCGGCTTTCAATGCACCAAGTGTGTTGGAAGAATTCGTTCCTTTCGTGAAAGAACTCGCAGTTATTGTTGCTCGAAATGAAAGCGGAGAAATAGCTACCTTTCCTTTGGTTGAAATGGAATTCAATCCAGAAGCGAACTTGGTAGAATTCATTTTCTCTCCTGCCAACGTGAACGTTGAAATTGAAAACAATGCGAAAAAAATCGCAACCGACATCGCTAACAAACTTGAACACGTTGGTCTCTTAGCCATTGAATTATTCCTCACTGAAGACGGAAATTTATTGGTGAATGAAATCGCTCCGCGTCCGCACAACAGCGGTCACCACACCATTGAAGCATGTTTCGTTTCGCAATACGGCATGCACCTTCGCGCTATTCTGAATATGCCATTAGGCAGCACCGGCCTGCGCACTCCAGCGGTTATGATTAACCTGTTGGGTGAAAAAGGATTCGAAGGAAAAGCGCGCTACGAAAACATTGAAGAAGTGCTTCAAACCGAAGGTGCTTACATTCATTTATATGGAAAGGAAGACACCAAGTCCTTCCGGAAAATGGGACACATTACGGTGTGCAATACGAATCTTGAGGAAGCGAAGGCTACGGCGAGGAAGTTTTTGAAAGAGGTGAAGGTTGTATCCTAGATACTTCGTAAGATACTACGTAAGATTGCTTCGCAAAAATACCTTTTGAAAAATCTTGCAAAGCATCTTGTGAAACATCTTTACCCCGGAATCTTGTGAAACATCTTTCGAAGAATCTTGCAAAGCACTTGGATCTTGTGCAACATCTTTCCTCCGGAATCTAGGCTTCGCCTTCGGGGTTAACCCAATCGCCATATTCCTTAATCAGCGAAATAAGCTCATCAACAGCTTGCGCTTCGTCAATGTTCTTCTTCACCACATTCTTCTCTTTGTAAAGCGTAATCTTTCCAACGCCTGTTCCAACATAACCGTAATCGGCATCGGCCATTTCACCAGGACCGTTTACTATGCAACCCATGATTCCGATCTTCACACCCTTCAAATGCGAAGTGCGTGAACGAATCTTAGCCGTAGTCTCTTGAAGATCGAAAAGTGTTCTTCCGCAACTCGGACAAGAAATGTATTCCGTGCGAGAAATACGCGTGCGAGTTGCCTGAAGAATTCCAAACGCTATCGCGTTCGATTTCGCTAACGACGAATGCGTATTTGAAATAAGTACGCCGTCTCCCATTCCATCTAACAACAAGGCTCCAACGTCGGTCGACGAATAAAGCGTATACGCTTCTTCATCTAAATCATATTTCGAAGAAAGCACAACCGGACAAGTTACGCCTTGATTCATCAATCTAAAGATTGCTGTTCTTCTGTGTTGAACAGCACACGCATGCGAAGACTTCAACAACAAGACAACAGTAGGGTCTGACTTCAACACAGAAAGAAACGACTCCGTTAAATCTTCCAATTCTACTTCAACAAAATTCAACTCGCCCGAACGTTCATTCGGTTGAGTGTATTCTTTCGAAGAAAGTACCGGATAGTGACGCTCTTTGTTTTTATTCTGAAGCCATGCTTCGTATTCCATAACCACACCAAGGGTTCCAGGAATTTCAAAATTCACAGCATTCTTTCCAACAAACAAATAATCACATGCCGAATCCGACAAATTCCATTTGTCCATATCAACAGAATAGGCATATCCAACAGCAAAAAGAGAAGCCGCTGTTATTGTTTCGCGATTAGAATAATCTGCGAAAACGCGCGGAACATTCTTTCCTCCTATATTCAAAACTTCATGTGTATGCCTTCTTGAATACGCGAAAAAATCAATCGGAATTTCTTCCTTCTTAATGTGAGATTCTGAATTTCTATTCGCGTAACGATCTACCAACAGCTTCGCCACAGGCATCTCTGCTTCAGGCGCTTCTGTTAATGAAACACGAACGGTGTCGCCAATGCCGTCTTCCAACAAGGCACCAATTCCGATGGCCGATTTAATTCTTCCATCTTCACCATCGCCTGCTTCTGTAACACCCAAGTGAAGCGGAAAAACTTCTCCGGTTTCCAAAAGCGTTTGAACCAACAAACGATAAGCTTGCACCATCACTTGCGGATTAGACGCCTTCATGGAAATAACCAAATTCTTGTAGTTGCAATCGAGGCAAATGCGAATGAACTCCATCGCCGATTCAACCATACCTTCAGGGGTATCTCCGTATCTACTTAAAATGCGATCGGAAAGCGAACCGTGATTGGTTCCAATGCGCATAGCCGTTCCGTGCTCTTTACAAATTTCAACAAGCGGTATAAACCGATCACGAATGCGCTTCAATTCAGCAGCGTAAGATTCGTCGGTGTATACAATCTCTTCAAACTTCTTTTTATCGGCGTAATTACCTGGATTCACACGAACTTTCTCTACAATGCGAGCCGCTATTTCCGCGGCATTTGGAGTGAAGTGTATGTCGGCCACAAGCGGAGTGTTATACCCCAACTTGTGAAGTTCTTCACGAATGTTGCGTAAATTTTCTGCTTCGTTTTTACTGGGTGCAGTAATTCGAACCAACTCACAACCCGCGTCAATCATGCGAATACTTTCAGCAACTGTTGCTTCGGTATTCATGGTGTCTGCAGTGGTCATAGACTGGACACGAATAGGCGCATCGCCTCCCATGGTTAATTCACCAATGGTTACAGGAAGCGTCTTAATGCGCTTGTACCCAAATAAATCCTCGCAGAATGGTTTCATTTACTTGGTAAGCTTGCTCAATTCATCATTCATCTTACTCATTTCCTGGTCAATTGCAGCATCCAATGCTTTTGTTAACGAATCAGCAGTGTTGTCTAAACCTTTCATAGATTCTTCCAACTCCTTGGTTAGAATGTCTATGTACTTGCCCTCTTTCACACACTCGTTCTTTTGATCGTTAATATCACTCGGCTTGAAATCTGCCTTCGGAAATTTTTCGGTAATCTTAGACGAAACGCAATCACAAATTTTCGTAGCATCTTCCTTCGTATAAAGATTGCCAACGGTTTTAGCACACTCTTCTTTCACCTCTGCGCGTTTACTGTCGTTCCACCCGCCGCATGAAGCAAGGCCTGCAGCAAAAAGCGTTAAAAAGAATAATTTTTTCATGTTGAAATATTTAGTTTACAAGTTTAATTCTATTTACTTTTTGAAAACACGTTCATCTACCAATTTGTTCTTATTCGCCAATTGTCCGCATGCAGCATCAATGTCTTTTCCTCTTGAACGTCGAACGTTTACGATCATGTTCTTGCTTTCCAAAAACTTCGCAAACGCTTCTACACGCTCAGGACTGGCCTGTTGGAACTCGCCGTCATCGATCGGATTGTATTCAATAATGTTTATTTTAACGGGGAGCTGCTTCGAAAACTCGGCAAGCTCTCTTGCATCTTGAATGGTATCGTTGAAGTCTTTGAAAATGATATACTCAAACGTAATGCGCGTGCCTGTTGCCTCGTGGAAATATTTCAGCGCTTCGGATAAGGCAGCCAAATTATTCGACTCGTTAATGTCCATGATCTTGTTGCGCTTCTCATCATTCGCCGCGTGCAGCGAAAGCGCTAAGTTGAACTTCACCTTGTCGTCGCCCAACTTCTTAATCATCTTCGCTATTCCCGCTGTGCTGACTGTGATGCGCTGTGGCGACATGCCTAATCCTTCTGGACTTGTGATCCACTGAATAGACGTCATCATGCTCTTGTAATTCAGCAAAGGTTCGCCCATGCCCATGTACACAATATTTGTCAATGGAGTATTGTATCGGGTAAGTGCTTCGTTGCGCAAATAATTCACCTGGTCGAAGATCTCCCCACCCGTTAAATTGCGCATCATCTTAAGCTTTCCCGTTGCACAAAACTTACACGCTAAACTGCAACCTACTTGCGACGAGATACAAGCCGTCATGCGCTTGGTGGTCGGAATTAACACACCTTCCACTACTTTATCTCCATCTACTTTAAAAGCGCATTTAATCGTCTTGTCCGTACTTATTTGTTGCTCATGCAGGACAGCCTTCGACAAGAAATACTTCTCATCGAGCTTTTCTCTCAGGTCTTTCGGTAAGTTCTGCATTTCTGGAATGCTTGTCGCACCGCGCTGCCACATCCATTCTCGAATCTGCTTGGCACGAAAAGAAGGTGCGCCCAGTTCTTTCAACTCGGACATTAGTTCTTCCGAACTCAATTCTCGCAAATCCTTTTTTGTATTCATGCGGTACAAAGATAGATAGCTTACATTTGAATCACATTCAATTTTCATGAAGCGATTCGTATTACTCTTTATTTTTTCCGTTGGAATGTCGGTCTATGCGCAAATCGATAGTCTCAATGTGCTATCGCCTCAGGACAGTGCTATTGTAGAAGATTTTAATGTGTTTGCCGAGGAAATAATGGAATTGCCTCCGATGGAAATGGTTGAAGACAATCACAACTCCAAAGATTACATTCGATACATGTGTTTCTTTACCGGTATTGATTTCGGCTCAGTTTCACTGCAGAATAATAATTACCCCATTAAAACGTTGCAATCGTATTCGTTCAGACTAAATCTCGTGGAATACAAAAAGCAATTAATTGAGAATAGATTCGGAATTTTTTCTGGAATTGCTTTGGGCTACCAACAAATCGGATTTCAAGACAACTTTAAGTTTTTTAATTCTGGAAGTCAAACCATTCTCCTTCCAGACAGCATCGATTTTCTTAAAAACCAATTGCGTTCATTTTCGGCATCTGTTCCCATCATGCTGGAAATAAATAGCAAGAATACGTTTGAAAAAAACATTCATTTCGCATTCGGTGTTCAAGCTGGGTATCGCTACGCGAACAGCACATACCAAAAGCATTTGAATGGCGGAGCTACTATTATTCGCAAAAACAGTGAGGATATTTATGTGAATCGTTATAACCTCGAAGCATGTGTTAGAGTAGGATATCAGAACTTCACCTTCTTCGCTTCACGATCATTGACGCCGCTTTTCAGGACGAATAAATTTCAAACCGAACTCTATCCAATTGTAGTCGGACTTACCATTTTGCCTGCTAACACAAAACCTAGTAAATCAGACGAATTCGATTTTTAAAAACATGACTCTACGCTCCCGCATTTACGTATCGCTTTTTTCCGTCATTGTCATCTCCTTTTTGACAACAGGAATTGTCGCTTGGCTCGACCACTCCGAACATGATATTACCTTCAACGAAGAGCGAATTGCGGAAAAAGAAAAATCAATTCGCGCATCGCTCGAATACCTACTTATTCAAAACGGTGGATACATTGATCCCGATTCCATAGACCAGCTTCTGGGCGACAAGGTCTGTGAGCTTTCTGAGATAAACAATCTTTTTATTACCATTTATTATTTAGATGGAAGGTATCGTCTTTCCATGAATACAGACAGCGCGGAATTTAAAAAAATTCCAATGCAATTGAGCGCTGAACTCACCAAACGAATTACAACTGAAACTGAAGATCGAGCAATTATTCTTCCATCAGAAACAAACTCCACTCAAAATTTAGCTTATTGGTGCTTCCGCGACAATTACGGAAGACCGTTAGCCTTGGTGGGTATGCTTTACGAAAAGAAAGAAGTCGAAAAAGCGAAACTCTGGAATTTCATGAAAGAAATTGGTACAACCTACATTGTGCTTTTCATTCTAGCAGCAGGAATTGCATTTCTTATTACACGTGATTTCACAAAGTCCTTAAGCAAATTAAGCCAAAGCATTAACCACCTCAAGCTTGGAAAAAAGAACGAGCCTCTGCAGTGGAAGAGCAACGACGAAATTGGACAACTCATTCAAGAATACAACAGCATGTTGTTTCAGTTGGAAGCCAGCGCCGATAAATTAGCCCAACAAGAGCGAGAAAACGCATGGCGAGAAATGGCGCAACAAGTGGCACATGAGATTAAAAATCCGCTTACGCCCATGAAGCTTCGCTTGCAGCATTTGCAACGTTCATGGCAAGACCATCCGGAAGAATTTCAAACACGATTGAACGATTTCGTGCAGAGCATGACCGATCAAATAGATACGCTTTCGCACATTGCACAAGAGTTTTCGAACTTCGCCAAAATGCCACAGTCGGTTAACGAGCATTTGAATATTCAGGACATAGTGAAATCCGTTCTCACAACTTTTGAAAATGAAAATCAGACCATTTCATTCCATCAAAATAAATCTGAAGCAGCCTTTATTTACGGAGATAAATCGCAAGTGATTCGCGTATTGAACAACCTAATCACAAATGCCATTCAAGCCATTCCAACCGAACGCGCGAAAAAGATATCACTTGGGTTGCGCTTCGCAGAGCATCACGTGGTGATAAAAATAACAGACAACGGAAGTGGAATTCCGCCCGAAATATCGAAGCGTATTTTCATGCCGAACTTCACTACACGAAGCACCGGAAGCGGACTTGGATTAGCCATGGTGAAAAGCATAGTTACACAGATGAACGGTAACGTGGCTTTCAGAACGCAAGTAGATAAAGGAAGTTCGTTCTTCGTTATTCTTCCGTTAGATCAAAAAGCATAGGTCTGCTCGGAGCCGCGTCGTTAGCGAAATTCGAAACCTGCAGATTCAAAATATAATTTCCGTCTAAAATTTCATTCGGAACATAGATCAACTCTGTAATGGTTTTTTGAAAGTTTGGCTCTGCCGGAACATTCCAAAACAAATGATGCGCAGCAAGCGCCCCGCCATCTTCCTCGCGATCTACGCTTGGCAAGTCGATCAGTAAATGCTGAACGCCAGCATCAACAATGCGCTGCATAGCGCCTATTGTCAAATACGGAAAATTCGTTCCTGAATATTGGCGTGTACATTTCGAATGATCATTCGGTTTCGTGCGAATAATTAAAGCTTCAACATTCAAATCAAATCCTTCCAAACTCTCTTCACTTACGACCCAATCCCCTTGCGAAGCATCTTGTGAAACATCTTTCGCAGAATCTTGCTTCGCATCTTGTGAAACATCTTTCGCAGAATCTTGCTTCGCATCTTGTGAAACATCTTTCGCAGAATCTTGCTTCGCATCTTGTGAAACATCTTTCGCAGAATCTTGCTTCGCACCTTGTGAAACATCTTTCGCAGAATCTTGCTTCGCATCTTGTGCAACATCTTTCGTAGAATCTTGCTTCGCATCTTGTGCAACATCTTGACTCAACTCAACAGAAATAAGTTTCGCCATATAATGTGAGGAACCTATACTCCTCACAACCGGAACGTCCGTATCCACGATATGTCCGACATTCTCGGTGTGCGTTCCATGTCCATGCGGATTAAAATAAACGTCTCGAAAATTAACGGCTCCTCCTTCCGCAACAGAACCCAAGAACTGTTCTGTGCGAACAGGCTCAATGCGCATAGGGTCTACATACCAAGCGCGTGGTCCATTTGGATTCAGTGAAATACTTAGGTCCTTTCCTTTTTCGGTTTGAAAAGAAAACGTTCGTCCGTCTTTTTGAAGCGTAAGTTTCATGCTACAAGATTAAAGAAATAATGTTGAAATAATGTAGTCGGAAATAAGCCATCCCTTCGGTGTAAGTCGAAATCCCGTTTCATCCATGACTGCATTTCCACCTTCAACAAATTTGAAAAAACTGCGTTCGTTTTCTTTTTTCCAATCATCTGGAAAGTCTTTCCAATCTATTCCTTCACATGTGCGAAGTCCAACCATAATGCGTTCGTTCAATCGATCCACTTCCGTCAATTCTTCAACGTCAAAAAAATCTTTTTTCAATTCAATTGAACGGATGTACTGAGGATTATTCGAAACATTCCATCGGCGTTTTCCTTCCGAAAAAGAATGGGCGGAAGGTCCAATTCCAACATAGGGAATGCCCTTCCAATAATTCCCGTTGTGAAGAGATCTAAATCCGGGTTTCGCGTAATTCGATAGCTCGTAATGCTCGTACCCGAGGAGCTTCGCAGTTTCATCTAAATACAAAAAACTCTTTTCGACTTCTTCGTCTTTTTGCGGTTCCAAAATTCCTTTTTTCTGCCTTGCACCAAAGACTGTTTTCTCTTCAACCGTTAGGGCATACGCACTGAAATGAGGAATTTCCAATTGAAGCAACTGCTCTACATTCGATTGCCATTGTGAAAAAGTAGCAATCGGAATTCCGAAAATTAAATCTGCTGTAATGTTGGTTAATCCCGCATCCTGAGCGCGTTTAATCGCGGCCTCTGCTTGCGCGCCGGTGTGCTTACGGTTCATGTATTCCAAATGCTCGTCGAAAAAAGACTGAACTCCTATGCTCAGCCTGTTTATTCCAAGTCGCTGAACCATGCGCAAATATTCAGAAGTCAAATCTTCCGGATTGGCTTCCAGCGTAATTTCAGTTGCATTCGCAACACCATTTCCCAGAGCGTCGAGCAGTCTTCCCAACTGCATTTCCGTAAGGACTGAAGGAGTTCCCCCGCCGAAGTAAATCGTATTTATTTCATGTTGAACAATCTCTTCATTGCGAAGCTCCATTTCCTTCAACATAGCCACAACCAAATCTTCTTGCGCATCGAGCTTCGTCGAAAAATGAAAATCGCAATAGTGACAGGCATGCCTGCAGAACGGAATATGAAAATAGACACCCATCATCTGCGCGAATTTAGTTAGCTTCGCGTACGTTAAGACGAATAAGAAATGAAGGCCACTGTAAATAATGCTACCGCATTCGAAGTTTCTTCGAACATAAACAGTAAAACCGTTGTGTTAAACGACCAGTCGTTACCGCTAGACCTCTTGCAAAATGGAGCACACCTTCACTTTGTTTGGAAGGGCAAAAGCGTAAACGTGGAAGTTCTTTCTGTTTCCAAAGAAGAGAAAAAAGTTGTGTTGAAGGTGAACAATAAAACAACAGAGGTTCGGTTAGAAGAGCCGTTAGACGCGTTGCTGAATTCACTCGGGTTCTCTTCAGCTAACAGCAGTAAAATTAAACAAGTGAAATCTCCAATGCCCGGACTTGTGCTTTCCATAAGCGCCGAGGTTGGAAAAGAAATTAAAAAAGACGAGCCTCTCTTAATTCTAGAAGCCATGAAAATGGAAAACGTAATTAAGAGTCCAACCGACGGAGTAGTCAAAAGCATTTCTGTGAATGCTGGACAAGCCGTTGAAAAAGGTTCTGTCATGATTACTTTTGAATAGTCAAATGAAACAGTTGTTTTTAAGCATAACGCTATTGTTCGTCGCTCTGCAGGCCATGGCCCAACCATGCGCTTCTGTCGAAAACAACGTACTGTGCGCCGATGCCCCTGTTACAACCGAACAATTGGTTTCCGCTCCATTCAACACGGGTTGTTTCAGTTATTCAATGACAAATTTTTACAGCTTTCATACTGGAACCACTCCCAATGGTGTGCTTGAAGCGGCATTACTGCTGCAGGATTGCGATGATTTTTCTGGGAACAACACCATGGGACTTGTGGTTGCTGAATTAATTCCTTCTTCAGACCCTTGCTTACCGGCATCATACAATATTATTAGTCCGTGTTTCACCACAGACTCGAGTGAAGTGTTTTTTGTGGGAGGACTGCTTCCTGACCATGATTATGTGATGCTTGTGGGTTCAGATCACGATCCGCTTTTTGGTATATGTTCTTATGATTTATTCATTGGAGGAACAGCGGTAGATATTTTAGCAGGAACTTTCCCCTATGAAATTGTTTTAGGTGAATCAACTTCTGCCATGGCACAAGGTGGTAGCCCTGGAACAACCTACACGTGGGATCCCATGCCGGAATTCAACGAAATCACAAGCGATTCAACCATAACTTTCTATCCAACCGAAGAAGGGCAAACCATTTCTATTTCAGCCGTGGGAACCATTGGAGACTGCTCTGTGACTGCGCCAATTTTCGTTAATATTCTGTCACCGATTTCAATTTATAACGCTCTTACTCCCAACGACGATAACATTGATGACACCTGGACAATTACCGGTATCGACAGACCCGTCTTCGAAGCTGCCGTGGTGAGCGTCTTCGATCGTTGGGGACAACAAGTCTTTAAGTCACTCGGCTATCGCACCCCATGGGACGGAACGAACAACGGGAAGTTCTTGCCTACAGGCGCGTATTACTACGTAATTGAATTGAATACTTATAACTTGTACATACCACCGTATGTCGGAATTGTTTCAATATTAAGATGAAGAAGGTACTGGCAATCATAGCATTTGTTTGGATGTTCAGTCCCCTTGCGCAGGCACAACAGCTTACGCATTACACGAATTTCACCTACAATTATTTGAACTACAATCCGGCGGTTACCGGAAGCACCCCATGTCTTGAGGCGCGCGTTGGGTATCGCAAACAATGGACTGGGTTTGAAGGCGCGCCAACGACAGGGTATATCAATGTGCACAACAAGTTTGGACTACGCAGATACAACTTTCACGGTGTCGGTGTTATGGTTGAAAACGATACCTACGGCCCTTTCGGAACCACATCACTCGTTGCGAACTACGCCTACCACATGAAACTCACAAAAGGTTACTCTTTGTCTTCAGGAATTGGAATCGGTTTCACACAGTTCCGTTTGGGTTTAGGTGGAATAACAATGCCCGACATTGAAATTGATCCGGTTATTGGAAATTCATTGGGCACCATTGTCGCGCCAACCGTAAACTTCGGCTTGTGGCTCTACCGCAAAGACCGTTTCTTCGGACTATCTGTTCGTCAATTGACACAGCCTAAAGTAAAAGGACTGGCAGACACGCAGATGAAGCGACACTTGACATTGGCTTACGGAAAGGCTATTCAGATGAACGACAAGCTCACTTTCAAACCAGCGTTGTTGTTGAATTATGTTGGAAGAAGTAAACCTTCATTGGAAGGACAAGCCATGTTGGAATACAAAAAAGTTATCTCTATCGGACTTGCCGGAAGAAGTGGTCACGGAGGATCTGCCTTGGTGAAACTAGATGCGCTTCCTTATTTGACCATTGCTTATGCATACGACATCACAGCAAACCGCTTGCGCTATGCCGCAACCAACTCGCATGAAATTACATTAGGTTTCCGTGCATGCGGTCTCAAAGAACGCAATCACGTTCCTTGCGCAGCCTACGACTGATGAACATCGAAGAATTTTTTGAAACCTGTCAAGCCATAAGCGAAGACATTACCTCAGACTTGCCTTTCGACGAAAGCTCCCTTGTCTTTCGTATTGAAAATAAAATCTTCGCAATGGTTGATCTCGATGAATTCGAGAAAGGAATCAACCTCAAATGCGACCCTAAACGCGCCATAGAGCTTCGTGAAGAGTACAACGGCATTCAACCCGGCTATCACACCAACAAGAAGCATTGGAACCTTGTCATTCCAAACAGCGACGTTCCCGATAAATTATTGAAAGAACTTGTTCAACACAGCTTCGATTTGGTAAAGCCTAAATCAAAGAAGAATAAATAGGTTTACTGAAAGATACTCCGTAAGATTTTTCAAAAGAAGCTTCGCTAATCATCCCCTTGCCGAAGGCATCTTATAACACATCTTTCATAGAATCTTGCTTGCATCTTGTAACACATCTTTCGAAGAATCTTGCTTGCATCTTGTAACACATCTTTCGAAGAATCTTACACCAACGTGTACTTGTACGTCTTAAACGCAAACTTATGCTTCTCGTCAACCTCCTGTTCCAAGATTAACTCACGTGTATACAAATTCGCATCGAACTCAGGGAAATGCGCGTGTGCGCCTGGAAATTCACCTTCAATGTGCGTTAAATAAATATGCTGAACAAACCCTTCGCGAAGGGCCCAAGCATAGATTTGTTCACCGCCAATAACGAAAGCCTCTGATTCGCCGCCTTCACGCGCAAAACCCAATGCACGGCTTAACTCATCGAACACGACACATCCGGGGGCATCGTAATTTTTGTCTCGAGACAAAACAATGTTCACGCGATTTTTAAATGGACGAAATGCGAGCGGAATACTCTCGTAGTTTTTTCTTCCCATGATAATGTGATGGCCCTTCGTAGTATCCTTGAAGAACTTCATATCGTTCGGAAGGTGCCACATTAAATCGTTGTCTTTACCAATCTCACGATTCAAGCCCATGGCTGCTATTAATGATATTTCCATTAGACAGCTACAGCGGCTTTAATGTGTGGATGTGGGTCGTAATTCTCAATCGAAATATCATCGATGGTGAACGCGAAAAGATCTTTCACTTCAGGATTCAATTTCAATGTTGGAAGTGTGCGGTGCTCGCGTGTCAATTGAAGTTTCGCTTGATCAACGTGGTTTGTGTACAAATGCACATCGCCTCCGGTCCAAACAAAATCGCCAACTTCTAAATCACACACCTGAGCAATCATGTGAACCAACAAAGCATAAGAAGCAATGTTGAACGGAACACCTAAAAACGTATCGCAACTTCTTTGGTACAACTGACAACTCAATTTTCCTTCAGCCACATAAAACTGAAACAAACAGTGACACGGCGGAAGTGCCATTTCTTCGATGAACGAAGGGTTCCAAGCAGAAACAATGTGTCTACGGCTATTCGGATTGTTCTTTAATCCGTTAACCAAATTCACAATCTGATCGGTTGAAGAACCATCTGGATTAGGCCAAGAGCGCCACTGGTAGCCATATACAGGACCAAGGTTTCCGTTTTCATCGGCCCATTCGTCCCAAATAGAAACGCCATTTTCTTTTAAATAAGCAATGTTTGTGTCGCCCTTTAGAAACCACAACAACTCATGAAAAATGCTTCGTGTGTGAAGCTTCTTGGTTGTCATAAGCGGAAATCCTTCGGCCAAATTAAAACGCATCTGATGTCCGAAAACACTATAGGTTCCCGTTCCGGTGCGGTCTTCTTTTTTCACACCATTATCTAAAAGGTGTTGCAACAAATCGTGATACTGCTTCATGCTTCAAAAGTAATCGGTTAAATGAGGAATTAAGGTGCCTGTTGAAAATCATATTAAACCTTTTCATAAATCGCATATCTTAACTTCAGCATAACATACTATGAAAAATTATATCCTGTCCTTATTTCTATTCGCAAGCCTCACCGTTGCAGCACAAACCAACTTTTACGATCCTTATGTTATTGAAGATATTCGAATCTATTTTCCAACCGCTGGATGGGATGCGATACTCGATGCTGCTGTTGCAAATGAGACGTATACCGTTGCCGATAGCGTTGTGATTAATGGTCAAGCGTTTCTACAAGTAGGTGTGAAATACAAAGGGAACAGTTCCTACAATGCAACACGCGCGAAGAATCCATTCCACATTAAGCTCGATTATATCCTAGACCAAGAATATCAGGGATACGAAGACTTAAAACTGAACAATGGATTTTCAGATCCCAGTATGATGCGCGAAATTTCGTCCTATAAAATTTTGCGTCAATATATGGAAGGTCCAAAAGCGAACCTTGCTAAAGTCTACGTAAACGGCAATTACCATGGTATTTATACCAATGCGCAAGACATTGGTAATCGATTCAATTTTGATCATTACTACACCTCCTACGGTACGTTTGTGAAAT
>JBILTL010000005.1:0-57080 GCA_044371535.1 Flavobacteriales bacterium
CATCGTTCATATTGAAGATTTAAACGATCCAATTCTCGATGAGTTGGCGGGTCAATATGCGAATGAACTTCGTCACGATGTTGAACTCATCAGCAGTGTGTACGATCCGTTCGATGTGGAAGCGTATAAGGCGGGCCAATTGGCTCCTGTGTTCTTCGGTTCAGCAATGAATAATTTTGGAGTACGCGAGTTATTAGAGAAATTTATTGAGATTGCTCCAACACCTCGTTCACGTGAGACAGAGACACGCGAGGTTGATCCGACTGAGGCTAAGTTCAGCGGTTTCGTTTTCAAGATTCACGCGAACATAGATCCGCGTCACCGCGATCGCATTGCGTTCTTGCGCGTGTGCAGTGGAAAGTTCGAGCGGAACAAATTCTACAAGCACGTTCGCTTAGCTAAGGAATTTAAATATCCGAATCCTGTTACATTCATGGCGCAAGCAAAGTCAACCATTGACGAAGCCTATCCTGGAGATGTTGTAGGTTTATATGATACGGGAAATTTCAAAATTGGAGATACACTTACTGAGGGAGAGAACATGATGTTCAAGGGTATCCCAAGCTTCTCACCAGAGATCTTCAAAGAATTGGTGAATCGTGATCCGATGAAGACAAAGCAGTTAGACAAAGGTATTCGTCAGCTTACCGAAGAAGGTGTTGCTCAAGTATTCTTCCAAGAGCCTGGGTCACGTAAAATTGTAGGAACAGTTGGTGAACTTCAATTTGAAGTAATTAAATACCGATTGGAAAACGAATATGGAGCGAAATGTATTTTCGAACCGAAGTCTTATTACAAGGCTTGTTGGATAACGACAACAGACCCAGCGAAACTCGCAGAGTTTTTGCGCATTAAAGGAAACAACATAGTTAAAGACAAAGAAGACCGCGATGTGTTCTTGGCACCAAGTCAGTTTATGCTCGACATGGAAAAGCAGAACTATCCGGAATTAACGTTTCACTTCACGAGTGAATTAGACGTTTAAAATGTTGAAACTACTTAATGGATAAATTTTAATCGGTTAGATTGAACCACCCAGTTTGTGTTTGATACTGTTCTGGTCCACATATCGATTGAGATTTTACGATATAATAATATACGCCAGTATTTAGATTTTGTATTAATTCGCAAATAGTGAATTTGTGTTGTGTTTCAATTAATAGTTCTCCCCATCGATTATAGATTAGTATTGATGTAATGTCAATATAATTTTCAATTGATTCTTGTGAAATGGAAGAGTGGAATAGATTCCAACATTCATTCATTCCGTCGTTGTTCCGCGTTACAATATTGGCGATTTGTAAATTGTTAATGTCGAAATATATCGATGAATCTAGGTGAGAGTTGAATCAAAATTGCATATTCATTTTCGATTCTTTTGCATTCAAGAGGTTGCCATTTAGAGATTTCATTTATAAATAGAGGACTTAAAAATGGGCACATTAACCCATGCGCTTCCACAGTGACGTAATAACTTTTTATGGGCTCTTTGCTTTGAGCAATTGCGTTTGAATGTGTTTGAAAGAATAGAAATAGACCTAAAATAACAATAGTAGAATAATAATGTTTCATCATTTTAATTTGTGTTTTTTGTAGAACGAAATACGGATAAGGAATTCGTTTTTTTGGCGTTAGAGAAAAGTATTTTGTTTTGCAGATGAAGACTTTATCTAATAATTGTTACATGTCCTTCTATTATTTGATCTGGTTGAGGGTCTGTAGCCCTTGCTTTTTTTCTATAGCGAACCGTATAGGTATATACATCGTTTTGGGCATAATAGTTTGCATCTCCTTCAGGGTTTTCTTTAGAGTTTCCGATCCAAGCTTCATCAATGTCAAAGGTTTGGAAAATTTTTATTCCCCAGCGATTATAAATCGTAAGCTCATAAAATTCGATTCCTTCAGTGCTCGAAAAAATTGGCTTAAACGTATCGTTTACACCATTGTAATCTAGAGGAGTAAATGCATTAGGGACATGAACAACAATTCCCTCGACATGAACAACTAAACTTGCAACATCGTAACAGCTGTATTCATTAGAAACAGTCAATTCTACAACATAATCTCCTACGGTAGAGTATGTATGAGTCGGCTGAATATCATTACTCCAAAAATTATCTCCAAAACTCCAATAGTAGTTAATTGCACCAGAACTGTTGTCATAAAATTCGAAATAAGGATAGACTATATCAGCTGTAATCGTATTCGTAGTAAAACTAGCAATTGGTGCTGGATGAATGATAACCTCATTCAGAAAGACTGTAGTGTCTGAGCAACCATAAATATTAGTTACAATGGCTGTTATGTCATATGTTCCTGGTTGAGAATAATAGTGTGCTATGTTTGAGGGATTCAATAAATTTAAGGAAATTCCATCACCAAAATTCCATTGTGATGTAGATATTCCTGTTCCATCGATCTCAAATTCGGCGGTGGCGCCAACGCACAAGTCATCATCAATTGTATTTAATGTCACAGTTGGCAATTCATGTATGATGAAATCATTTTGGACAGAATCTGTACATCCAAATTGATTTGTAACAACAAGTTCTACGGGGTGAGCACCAGGTGTATTGAAAGTGGCGATGTAATTCAGTGAATTTGTGGTGTAATTTACACCGTCGTAGTTCCAAACATATGGCGCAACAGCATTAACAGAAGTGTTTTCAAGTGTTGTTGTGACTGGGTTGTAGAAACAGCCTTCACTTGGATTAATTGTAAAGGCTGCAAAAGGTTGCGGATTTACCTGTATGATTTGATTTGCCACCGAATTGCATGAAAGTAGTGGAAGAGTAGGATAGAATGTCGTTGCATCTATTGTTACATTATAGTTCAAAGGAATAGCTCCTTGATTTAAATAAATGTGATTTGGGTTTGATGTTGTAATTCCATCGCCCCAGTTATATGTATAAGTAGAAGTTGGTAAATTCGAAATAGAAACTAATAATGGGCTACAGTCATTTAAATCACTGTAAACAGCAGTTGAAAGATCAGGGGTGTCGAAAACATTGATAATTTCACTTGCAGTTGCATCACAGATTGTTCCGGAGGTGTTTTGAAAAGCAGTAAGTGATACGTTGGTTGTAAGTCCTGTTGAACTTCCATTTGTAAATGTGGTAGTTATATTTTCACTGCTGCTTGTTCCAAGGGGGCCAAAATTCCAAAGGTAAGTTATACCAGAATTTTGATTATTAGCTGTTGACGCAATGAAGTCAATATTACCTCCTTCACAAACATTAATTGCAGAAGAGAAAATTTGCGGCAGAGGTGTTGGATAAACGGAAATATTTTGAGTTGTTGTAGCGACACAGTTTAGTTGTGGTGCGACTGTCGCATATGAGCTCGTTGAAGTAAGCGTGACAGGGTAATTCAATAATGTATTTCCGTTATTGACATAAATATGAGAGGTAGTAAAGTTCGTAATCCCGTCCCCCCAATTTATTTGGTTAGTTGCTGAAGGCAGATTTGAAAGTATAACCTCTAATTCACTGCAGCCAGAAGTCGTATTAAAGGAAACAGGGGTAACTTCAGGAGTGTCAAAAACAATGATACTAGTGTTAGTTGAGTCCTGGCAGGTAACCCCCATCGTTGTCTGCAAGGCGAATAGTTCTACAGGATAAGATGTTCCCGTAATTGAACCGTTTGAAAATTGGATCGTAGGATTATTGGAGGTGTTTGTTCCTAAACTGCCGAAATCCCAGAAGTATTCTATTCCTGAATTCTGATTATTTAATGAATTTGCATTGAAAATAACACTCTCACCTTCACAAATATTAATTGCTGATGACGTGAGTTGTGGAATTGGAGTTGGGTAAACACTAATTAGCTCGTTAATTGTAGATGTACATGTAAGTAATGGTGTCAAATTATAATTGCTTGTCGATACAATAGACACTGGATAAGTCAAAAGTCCTGGGCCGTTATTGGTGTAGGTATGGGCGTTAGAAAAGTTGATATTTCCATCTCCCCAATTTATTTGATTGATAGCGGTTGGCAAGTTAGCAATGGAGGTATTCAAATTGCTGCAACCGTCTGTCACGTTAAAAGTAGTAGTCGTCAAATCAGGAGTGTCGAATACTATTACAGAGGAGTTAATGACTTCAGAACAAGCAACTCCAAGAGTTGTTTGGGTGGTAGTTAATTGAATTGGGTATACAACTCCTATAGCACTTCCATTTGTGAATGTGAATGTGGTGTCAGCTGCATTTGACGTGGCAAGATTACCGAAATTCCAATTGTACTCAATGCCAGAATACTGATCATTTAAAGAAGCGGCATTGAAACTGACATTTTCTCCTTCACAGACATTAATTTCTGATATACTGAGTTGTGAAATTGGAGTAGGGTAAACACTAATTAGCTGATTAGTAGTTGAGGTGCATGCTAGTAATGATGTCAAATTGTAATTACTTGTCGAAACTATCGAAACTTGATACGTCAAAAGACCTGGACCATTATTCGTATAGGTATGCGAATTAGTGAAGTTAGTATTCCCATCACCCCAGTTTATTTGATTGGTAGCTGAAGGCAAGTTGGCAATGTTTACAATCAAATTGCTGCAGCCATTAGTAGTATTGAATGTCGCAGGAGTTAAATCTGGGGTATCGTATATTATAACTGAAGTGTTTGCAACGGAAGAACAAGTTACTCCTAGTGTTGTTTGAGATGCTGTTAATTGTATTTGGTATGGAACCCCTGTAGCACTTCCATCCGTAAAGTTGAAGGAGGTATTTGCTGTATTCGCTGTAGCGAGGCTTCCAATATTCCAATTGAATACAACGCCTAAATTTTGGTTGTTAGATGTTGAGGCTGCGAAGTCTATTGTCTGTCCTTCACAAGACTGTGTTGCACTTGCAGCAATTACGGGTAGTGGTGAAGGGTGTATTGAAATATCTTCAACGGCAACTGATGTGCAAACTAAAATTGGAATTGTAGGATAAGTTACGGATGACAAGATATTCAAATTGAATGATTGAATTGCTCCACTATTATTCACATAAGTGTGACTCGAGTTAGTGTTAATCGCCCCATCACCCCAAGTAATCAAATTCAAATTACTTGGTAGATTCGAAACTTCCACATCCAAAAGGCTACAGCCCGAATTGGTATTCAGTGAAACTTGACTTAAATCAGGATTACTATATACATGTATAACAGTATTTGTTGTGTTACTGCAGTTTGTGCCAAAGTTATTTGGAGCGGAGACGGTAAGTGTAACGGGCACATTCAGTCCAACATTTGTCCCATCTGCGAAATTGAAAGAGGCGTTTTGTGTATTGGCAGAGCCTAATCCACCGAAATCCCAAGCGTATGCGACCCCATTTCCACCACCAATTACACTTCCAGAGAAATCTATGGTACTTCCCTCACAAATATTTATTTGAGATGCAGTGATGGCGGGCAGAGGATTTGCAAACACCGAAAGGTTTGCATAGATGGTATCATTGGCGCAACCGTCTGTTACTACAAGGTAAGGATTGTAATACTGTGTTGTATTGTTTGTTGCGTAGTATGTAAATTGAACGGTACTTTGATTGACAACAATCGTGTTTAATGGATCGTCTAGATGCCAAATAGATGATAAGTTAGTATTAAAAGTTGTATTAGAGAAAGTTACTGTGAGCGGAGAGCAACCAGCATCTATACTTGTTATAAATCCACCGTTGACAAGATCAGGTAGTACTGTGACACTATCGATAAAGGAATCCGTTCCGCATAAGTTCGTGAGAGTTAAAGTTAGAGGATATACTTGGGTCACCGAATCGCTCGGGAAAAACATTGATTGTAGGTTTGGATTTGTAGAAATCGTATTTCCGTATGCCCAGGAGTATGAGAGAGGTTCACCTACAGAAATATTATTTATTATTAAGCTAGTTCCTGAACAGATAGTCGGAGTAGCGAATGTAAAGGCAGCTACTGGAGTAGGCAATACTGTAATGTTCTGCTGAGTCGTGACGGTTCCACATGCGTTAGTGACGGAAAGCGTTGCAACGTATGTCGTTGTTACGTCTCCCTGAAGGTAAGTTACGGTAGGCGGATTTATTAAACTCGTTGAATTGAATGTATTGTTCCAAGAAACCGTGTCAGGTGCAAATGTCCAATCGTAACTAGTAATGTATGAGCCAGTGCTTAGGTTACTAAAATTCACAGGCAAGGGAGCACAGCCGTTACTTAAGTCAGTACTAAAGTTCGCTACAGGTTGATCATAAATCTGAATGGAAGAATTCAGGGTATCTGTGCATCCGTATGTATTGGTTGCAATCATTTCAATTGTATGAATGCCCAATGAATTGAAAACTGGTGAGACAGGATTCGCTAGTGTGCTGTACAATTGGCCATCAATGTACCATTCATAATTTCCTATAGTTGCATCTCCATTAGTCAACACAATGTCTGAGTTTATGCAACCAATAGTTGGTAAACTGAAAGCTCCAACAGGATTCGGATTTATCGTAACCAAAATCGAATCAAGGGCTTGACATCCTGTTGCATTATTCGTAAGGTTTGAAACATAATAAAAGCTAGTAGGTATGTTTCCCACAGGATCTGGTAATGTTACAGTAATAACATTAGGTCCATTGTTTTGACCTAAATAGCTTGCCGAAGGATTCGGTAACCAATCATATGTGTAGCTATTCGCATCGGGAATATATTGCAAGGAAGTGCTCGCAACATCAGAGCAAAAAGTGTAGTTGGAATTATTAAGGGCTGGCAATGGATTTACAACAACAACTACCGAAGTATTAGGTTGAATTGCGCATTGCGGCACTTGGTCATAGGCTATGTTGGTAACAACATAAGTTGTGGTTTGAGTCGGCGAAACGGTATAAATAGGATTAGCACCATTGTAATTCTGGAGGATTGAACTTTGTCCGTTTGATGAAATAGTTATGTCGTATAAGCCGCTAGAAGGAGTGAAGGCAAAATTGATATCCGATGATTCCAACAAACAAATGGTCTCACCACCTGTAATACTTACTATCGGAAAAGGATGAATAACAAGTTCTGATATGTTTGAGGTAATACTTGGGCAACCACCTCCACTATTAAACGAAACAATACAATAGTAATAGAAGGTTCCGTCGGTATTTGATGGTGGTGTGAATATGTTTGATGTCGCACTGTTGATAGCGGTTCCTCCGATGGTTGAATTTGTTAAATTGACATACCATTGATATGTAGGAATTCCTGTGCCGTTAGAATAAACTACTTCAAGGTTCGAAGTTTGAGCATTCAAGCAAAGCTCTTGCGATGCAATAGGTTGTGTGGTAATTATGGGAGCTAAATTGACAATAACTATCGACGTGTTTGAAACCACACTACAATTAGTTCCTGTTTGGCTGATTTCACAATAATAGAACTGAGTGCCTACAATATTACTTGGTGGTGAATAAGTGTTGGCTGTGGCTCCAGTAATAATAGTACCGCCAGTGTTTGAGTTGGTAGTATTCGAGAACCATTGATAGCTCGCGTTTCCACTTCCACCTGTTGTTGAAACAGAAAGTTGTGCAGTTACGGTATTTTGACAAACTGACTGGGTTACCAGCGGCTGAAGTGAAACAATGGGATCAGCAACAACAATTACAGTTGCGTTTGCCGATACAAGCGCATCACATCCTGATCCTGACAGATTGATGATTGCGAAATAACTGAAAGTTCCGGGATTAAAGTACGCGCCAGGTGTGAAGGTATTGTTTGTTGCGCCGGCAATAGAAGTTGTTGAATTACTGAACCACTGATATGTAGGATTTCCAACGCCACCGGTAAAGTTAACGTCTAACGCCAATGGAATAGTTCCACCCACACAAATAGTTTGGGTGGTTAATGGTTCCACAGAAATGGTAGGGTCTGGAAGTACGATGACTTCAGCAATGTTCGAGTTAATCATTGAACATCCTCCTGCTGCTGAAAAAGAAATAATACAATAATAGTAAACTGTACTTGCCGTGTTTGAAGGTGGCGTATACGATGAAGTTATTTCTCCATTTATGACAGTTCCATTAGCATAAGAGTTTGATGCACTCTGATACCATTGGTAGGAAGCTGTTCCAGTACCATTGGTATAAGCCACATTCAGTGAAGTTGTTGCACCGTCAATACACACAGATTGTGTGTTTATAGGTTGAGTCGTAAAAGTAGGTGCTGGTGTAACTATAATTTGTGAAGCTGGTGAGTTAACAGCACAGTTCGCACCTGTTTGTGTTATAACACAATAATAGTAGGTAGATCCAATAGCAGTAACAGGAGGTGTAAATGAATTTGTTGTTGCTCCTGAAATTAAACTTCCGGAAGTGTTTCCACCTGTTGTATTTGAATACCATTGATAAGAGTTGGTACCTTCTCCATCTAAAAGAACTACCGAAAGAGAATTTACGGAAGCTGCGTTTTGGCAATAAGTAGCTCCAGAAGAAATAGTGGTTGTTGGATCGGCAATAACAACAACTGTAGCGTTTGCAGTTGTAACCACATCGCAACCTGAGCCGGATAAACTGATTGTGGCATAGTAACTGAAAGTGCCCGGATTAACGTATGCACCCGGTGTGTAGGAATTGTTTGTCGCGCCAACAATAGAGGCAGAAGGATTACTAAACCATTGATAAGTAGGATTTCCAACACCTCCAGTGTAGTTAATATTAAATGCCAACGGAATGGTTCCACCCACACAAATTGTTTGAGTAGTTAACGGTTGCAAGGAAATAGTTGGATCCGGAAGCACGATGACTTGAGCAATGTTAGAGTTAATCATTGCGCATCCCCCATCTGAGGAGAATGAAATAATGCAGTAATAGTAATCTGTACTTGCTGCAAATGAGGGCGGAGTGAATGACGAAGAGTTTTGTCCTGTTATGGCGATTCCTCCGGCGTATGTGTTTGTAGTATTAGCATACCATTGATATGAAGCCGTTCCAGTTCCGTT
This sequence comes from Flavobacteriales bacterium, assembly GCA_044371535.1. Lineage (GTDB taxonomy): Bacteria > Bacteroidota > Bacteroidia > Flavobacteriales_D > Sanyastnellaceae > CAIZGX01. The sequence goes on from JBILTL010000005.1 coordinate 8,918, forward strand.
TGTGTAGTTAACATTTAATTGACTTGTCGCGCCGTCAATACAAACTGTTTGAGTAGGAATAGGCTGTGACGTAAATGTCGGAGCCGAAGAAACTGTAATAGGAACTGTTGTAGAAATATTGCTGCAATTGGCAGAGGACTGTGTGACTATGCAATAATAAAAAGTTGTTCCAACTAGATTTATGTTAGGTGTATAAATTGATGTATTTGCACCAGAGATGATATTCCCATTGAAATTGGATGGAATAGAATTTGAATACCATTGATAAGAAGCAATTCCTGAACCGTCCGATACGGTGACATTTAATGGAACCACACTTGCTGCATTTTGGCAATAGGCAGCTTCAGATTCAATCAGTATAGCTGGGTCATCAACGACTATTACATTGGCAATTTCAGAGGTCGTAGATTCACATCCTGAACCTGAAAAATTAATCGTTGCGTAATATTCATATGATCCGGATACAGTAAAGTTTGGAGGGGTGTATGCGTTACCATTGGCTCCTGGGATTGCTGAATTACTTTGCGCATTAAACCATTGATAAGTTGGATTTCCAACACCTCCAGTATAGTTTATCGTTAAAGGGGAAGGTATGCTCCCTCCAATGCATATAACTTGCGAACTAGCAGGTTGAGTGCTTAAAAGAGCGTCATCAACAACTATCACCTCAGCAAAATTTGAATTAATCATAGAGCATCCTCCAGCGCCGGAGAACGAAATCATGCAATAGTAGTAGGTAGTTCCAGATTGCAACGAGGAGGGGGTAAATGACGAAGTAGTCGCTCCTTGAATAGCTATGCCATTTGAGTAAGTAGATGTTGTGTTTGAATACCATTGATAACTTGGAATACCATTGCCGTTGCTATACTGAACGTTGAGTGTGTTTATAGTTCCATTCAAACAAACAGATTGGGTTGGAATAGGTTGCATTACGAAAATGGGTGAAGCCTGAACATTAATTGTGAAAGAATTGTTAGAGCCAAAACACGAGAAGTTGTTTGAAGTTAATACGGGTGTATAAGTTACAACGGATGAAACAGCATTCGAAGTGAGGTTAATAGCTGTAAAAGAGTTGATATTTCCAGACCCGCTGTTGGCTAATCCAATACCTGCATTTGAGTTATTCCAATTGAATGATGTGGCATTCCCTGAGAAGATAATTTCGGGCACGCTAATGCCATTACATATTGTTATGTCAGAAGTTGAATTGGAGGTCGGTGTGGGCAAAACAGAAATACTAAATGATGTTGTATTACCCGGGCATGAAACTCCATTCAAAGTATAGCCTGAAAAAACGGTAATGTTACTTTGATCAATAAGGTTTGAATTGTTTGTCGTTTGAAAACTATTAATTCCCCCATTTCCGGCGTTAGTTAAACCGATATTAGTATTACTGTTCGTCCAGCTAAAAGAATTTCCAGTGCCCGTTATTGGAATAAACTGGGTGAGATCTTGATTACAATATGTTTGATTTGATATTGGATTTATCGCTGTTGTGGGTAAGATTGTAATCGTAAAATTTTCGGGAGTTCCAAGACAAGTCAAGTTTGATTGAGAAATAAATGGGGTTACCTGAATCGATGAAATTACAGGATTGGAATTAGAACTATTTGATGCACTAAAAGTTGAAATGTTCCCCATTCCAGAAGCGGAAAGTCCAATGGAGGGTGCAGAGTTTGTCCAATTGAAATCAGCAGTGTTGTAGGTACTTGAAAATATAATATCGCTTACTACACTGCTGTTGCATATAATCATGTCGGATATCTGATTTACCTCTGGGGTTGGGATTATTTCGATGTTAAATGTGTTAGAGTTGCCTAGGCAAGAAACACCATTGAAATTGAAAATTGGAGTTGCTGAAATGCTTGAAGTTTCATTACCTAGCGTGTTGTTTGAAGCAGTAAAACTTAGATTGCCAGTTCCAGAACCGTTTAGCCCATTTGATGGATTTGAATTAGTCCAATCATAAGTCACGTTAGAACTGATATTACTTGAAAAAAACACATTAATAAATTCACCTTCACAATAAGCTGATGAAGGTGTTGAATTGATTATTGGTAAAGGATTAATCGTAACAGTCGCATTAACAGGAGTTCCAGAACAAACTTGAGAATTCGTGGTAAGTGAAGGTGTAATTGTTAGAAGTCCTTGAATTGGATTTGTTCCATTATTGGTTCCTGTAAAAGGAATAATGTTTCCATTGCCACTTGCGCCTAAACCGATGTTGGCGTTTGAATTGCTCCAATTAAAAATAGTGCCACTATAATTGGCCTGAAATGATATTGCATTTGATAGTGAATTCGCACAAATAGTTTGATTGGATACAGAATTAATAGTTGGTGTAGGTAGTATCTCTATAGTGAAGACCTCCGTAGACCCAACACAAGTATCTCCAGCATGAACGTACAATGCGGTTACTGATACAGTTGCACTAATTGGTGAAGAGGTACTGTTTTGGGCGTAAAAGGAAATAGGCCCTTCACCATTCAATGGTAATCCAATTTGAGAGTTGCTATTGGTCCATTGGAATACAGTGTTTGAAATATTATTCGTTGTTAAGAAGGGAACGGAAACGTTGGATTGCGCGCATATCTCAATATTAGAAATGCTTTGTAAGATTGGAAATGGATTAACCACAATACCTACTTGTATGGATTGTCCTGAGCAAGTAACGTTATTGTTAGTATAGAAAGGTGTATAATTAATCGTGGTACTATTAGCTTGGTTCGTAGAGTTTAATCCTAAAAACGAGTTGATTATTCCAGATCCACTTGCCCCCAGACCAATTGAGTTGTTATTATTGTTCCAGTTGAAAATCGTGTTCGGAATTGGACCACTTGGATTTATAGTTTCAGTTAAATCGCCCAAACAAAGAGATTGATTGCTAATTGGGTTGATACTGGGCATTGGATTTACAATGAGGTCAAAGCTTATGCTAGAACCTTGACAGGTTACTCCATTATTGGTGTATGTAGGAGCAACAGAGATTGTGCCTGAAATTGGAAATTGGGTCGTATTGGTAGAAGTGAAATAATTTGATCCGACTCCAGTAGACGCCATACCTATCGCTGGGTTTGTGTTGGTCCAAACATAATTTGTTCCAGGTCCAATAATTGGATTTATGCTCGAATATAAATTTGAGGCAGTTTCGGTGGCACATACCGTTTGTGAAGAAACAGGTGTGATATCAGGAAGGGGGTTAACTGTTATTGCGAAATAGACAGTGTTTCCTATACAAACTTGATTGTTATTTGTGAATACTGGCGAAACCAAGAAATTAGAGGTTAAAGGTTGGTTACTGTTATTCACTGCGAGAAAAGAAAGGCCGTTTGAAGGTGAAGAAATAGTACCACTTGAAGGCACGCCAATTAGGTTGTTGTCGTTGGTGTATGTATAGGATATATTGCTTGAAATATTCGATGAAAAAGGAACAAACCCTTGAGAAGCTTCGCAAAAAACAAATAGTTCTGGATTGAATAAGCTCATGGAAGGTGTTGGGTTCACGAAAATGTTGAAGCTTGAGCTAGTCCCGCTGCAAGACACCCCGCTGTTTGTGTAAACTGGAGTGTAACTTACTTGAGTTGAAAGGACGTTTGTAGAATTGTTCAACGCAACGAAACTAGGTATAGAGTTCCCAACTCCGTTTAAAACAGGATTTCCGACATTCGAATTATTGAAACTCCACTGGAAAGTGGTGTTTTGTTCGTTGGAATTTAAGAGAACTGCAGATGTTGTTTCTTGATTACAAAATGTTAAATCTGCAATTGGCTGGGCTACAGGTATTGGATAAACAATAACACTTGAAATGTTAGATAGTATTGAGCTACAACCCCCGCCGATCAGATTAATCTGGCAGTAGTAGTATGTTGTTCCAACAACATTCGAAGCAGGGGTATAGCAATTTGAATTTGCGTTTGGAATTGCCACGCCGCCTGAAGTTGAAGCAGATGAATTACTGTACCATTGATACTGGGGTGTTCCTGTGCCGTTAATAAATGACACACACAATTGTTGAACAGATCCACCTTGGCAAACAACGCTAGATGCTGGTTGCGTTGTAAAAGTTGGTCCTGGGATAACAATTAATGAACTTACATTACTGAATACAGAACAGCCTGATGTCGGTGTTGTGACCTCGCAATAATAGTAGTACGTTCCTATATTAGTGGAAGAAGGTATGTAATTAGGTGAAGTGGCACCAGAGATAGCCATACCACCAATATTGGAATTACTTGTATTTGCGTACCATTGATACTGAAGCGTACCATTTCCGCCACTTGCATTAATTTCCAAAACAATTGGAGCGGCATTTTGACAAATGGACTGAGTTGCTAGAGGTTGAACTGAAATTGAAGGGTCGTTAACAACGTTAACAGTTGCAACTGCTGAAGCAATACTTCCACATCCATTTCCTGAGTCTGTTATAAGGCAATAGAAATAGTAAGCACCAATACTATTAAAGACCTGAGGTGGAAGTGTCGCTGATGTTGCTCCATTGATGGCAGTGCCGCCTGAATTCATTTCTGATGAATTACTGTACCATTGATAACTGTAGTTTCCTGTTCCTGTACCTGCAAGAATAGAAACAGTAAGGTTAGAGGATGTCCCCCCGATACAAATAGTCTCTGCATTTAGAGGTTGAGTTGAGATTATTAATGCAGGATAAATATTAATTGCACTAATGTTAGAAGTAATGCTCGGACATCCGCCGTCACTGTAACTAACTATGCAGTAGTAGTAGGTTGTATTTGGTAATGTTGTATTCGTGTTAGGTGGAGTAAAAGAACTCTGAGTTGCTCCGTTAATTAATGTACCTCCTGCGTAGCTATTTGTGGTGTTCGAGTACCATTGATAGGTTACGTTTCCTGTTCCTCCGGCTGTAACCACACTTAAGGGAGAAGTTGGACCACCGGTACAAAGGGTTTGTGCGTTCAATGGCTGAGCTGTGAAAGTTGGACTTGCCACAATAATAATTTGTGCAGGGTTCGATGTGACGCTACAGTTGTTTACTGGTTGAGAAATTTCGCAATAGTAGTAAAAGGTTCCGACAGTGACAGATGGAGGGGAGAATGATGCTGAAGTTGCACCAGAAATGGCTGTTCCTCCTGAATTCGAATTGTTTGTATTCACAAACCACTGGTAGGAGAAATTGCCGCTGCCTCCTGCTGCAACAACTGAAAGAGAAGTAATATTAACTGCGGCTGTATTTTGGCAATAGCTGTTTCCTGTGGGTTGGGTGATAATAGTAGGGTCAGGAATTACAATAACTTCAATTGGGGCAGAGGTGCTGGCATCACAGCCACTTCCAGAGGTGTTAATGGTAGCTGTGAAATAAAAGGACCCAGTAGTATCGAAAGACGACGGTGCGTATGAGCTTGATATGGCATTGGTTATGGGTGATGAAGTACCATTCAAAAAGGTGTTCCACTGATAAGTAGGAGTTCCTACACCGTTTGTATAACTACTGGTTAATGCGCTTTGTAATCCACCACCCACGCAAACTGTTTGAGTTGATGGTGCAACAGATGAGATCGGATCAGGTAAAACAGAAGCAGGAACAACATTTGAAGTCAACATATTACAAGTTGCATTACCGGGAAAAGTAATTACGCAATAATAATATTGGGTTCCAATAATTGAAGCAGTGGGGATAAAGGTTGGTTCAGTTGCTCCGAGTATTTGTGAACCTCCAGTTGTTGAATTTGAGTTGTTACTGTACCATTGATAGACGGGACTCCCTAGTCCTAAATAATTAACGACAACTGATAAGCTGGGAAAAGAGCCTCCAACACAAATAGCTGAAGGGGATAACGGTTGAGCAGTTATTGTTGGTTGGGGATATACTTGAACTGTTGTAAAGCTTGAACTAGAACAACTTAAGTTGTTTAAAACCTGATTTGTTGTTGGATGTAAAGGATTGACAGTTAATGAAATTGTAAAGGTCTGAATTGAATTAGAGTTGTTAATCAGTGTGAAATTAGAGCTCGCGGAACTTGGTGCGGAAACATTACTGCTGCATTCAACACAATTTGAATTGGTCACACTCCACTGGTACGACACAGGAATTGGAGAGTTTCCGCAAAGCGGTAATATAGAATTGCTGGAGAGCGAAATATTCGATGGAGAGCAATTAATTGAGTTATTCGGTATAATTACGCTAGTAGGTGGCTGAATAACGCAGATAGTTTGGCTAGCAATATCTAAACCGCATGTATTTGTATTGCCCAGTCCGTTTTTAACAAAAAGTTGAACTGTATAAATTCCTGGATTGTTGAATACTATGTTAGGTGCCATTATTCCGTTTACCCAAATATTTTGATTTGTTGAGTTGTTATTAGTACCTAAAGGATTGGGATTAGATCCACCATTTAAAACAGTCCAATTGTTACCTGCTGCTGATCCCGGTGTTATTGTCCAATAATATTTTCCAATAGTGCCGCAATTTGCTCCAGAGGCGGTTGGAATAGCAAGTCCGTAATTTGAAGTGTTATTAAATTGAACAGACGACCCAGGACAAATGGTTGTAGCAGATGTTGTAAACGACGCGTCAGGACCTTGACCGATTGATATTAAACCGGCTGCGGATGGTTGAGGCTGAGATGAGCAAGGGTTTTGAGTTATAACCGATGGCTGAAAGACATTAGAATAAGTTATTCCTGAAATAGTTACAGAACTACCACATGAAGAAGTGTTGTATATATGACTTAAAATACTTGGAGTGATAGGATGTGTATATGTTTCATCAGGAGTACCATCACCCCAAGAAACAGTATAGGTCGTTCCATTTACATTTGTTTGCGGCACGGAAAAAGTATATGTGGTTGCGTGGGGTAAGCAGCCATTAGCTTGGTTAACAAAAATTTGAAGTGCGGCTGGGGAGGGAGAGCTTCCCACGAATACTGGATATGATAATTGTTGAGTGCAGCCTGAAGTTGAAGTTAAAGTTGCTGTTAAAGTATAAGAACCTGGAAGGTAAGTATGAATTTGATAGTCGGAATAAGCAGATGTGGGGATTGTGCCGGAGGAACCATCTCCCCAATTGATACTAACGGATTGTATATTATTTAACAAAGGCGAAAGGTTGAATGTAAAGATAATATCGCCGCTTAATTCTTGTGGTTGCAAACAACTGGTAAGCTGGGTGTTACTGGCATTGAATAAGTCGGAACTTATTGTAAATCCGGTAACGCTAATTTCAATTTGGTCGGAAACTATACAATTCCCAATTGTTGAGGAAAAAGTATACGTGCCTGACGAATTAATCTGCACGGAGTTTAAAGAAAGGTTAAAGTTTGAGTTAGAAGTATTATTCGGGCCTGTCCAAGAGTATTGAGGAGTATATCCAAGGGTTCCGGTTGTCGTTGGATTGATAATGACATTTTCCCCTGCACATGTCACAATATCATTTCCTGTTGAAATTGTTATGTTCGGCAGCACGTCTATAAAAACAGAGTTACTGTTTTCAGAGCAGACGATTGCGTTATTGATGAAAACGGATGCGACTCTTCTGAAGTAAGTGTCTTGGGAAAGAAGAGGTGGGTCGTATGTAGCGCTGGTAGCACCAATTATAGTTGTCCAGTTAATGTTGTTGATGGAGCTCTGCCAAGTGTATTGAATTATTCCGTTGGTATTTATATTGGCAGACGCTAAATTATTCAGAATATTTGGATTCCCATTATTGCAAACAATTTGATTGGAACCAATAATTCCGGCATTTAAAAAGTCGATAATAATTGTGTCAGAAATTTCGCAACTGTCACTAAATGTAACTGTTACTTCATATGTGCCTGGCTGATCAGATAGTACTATGAGATTATTTGCATTCTGACCCAATATCGTTGTGCCATTGTGTGTCCAGGAATATGTTGGTGTGCCGCTTTGAGAGTTTTGAATTGCAACAGAGATCGTAACCTGAGATTGATTGCAAACAATTAAATCTTCACCAAGAGATACAGTTTCAGATGCACATTGCCCAAATGCGACCACGCCCGATGAGCATAAAAGCAATAACACGATAAAAATTTTCATAAAAGGATTGGCATTATTTTTTTTAGTTAAAACTTTTAATAAATGGGGCATCGCAATTAATTTGTCGCAAAGGTAACTCTTTATTGTTGAATAGTTTGTTTTTTAACGAAAAGGGAGCCCTCCCGGACTCCCTTCATAAACACATGATTTGAGTTATTACTTCTTGAAATTCCTACATTTAAACTTTAGTTGATCACCGCCCGCTTTTTTAAAGCGCTTGCTTTGCGATCGATTAGCAGCTTTGTTACGTTTGTTATGCGCAGAATAATTATATCCCTTCTTCTGACTGGAACACCCAGTTTGAGTTACCGCTATTGTGCCTAAGAAAAGCACAAGCAGCGTCAGTAGATATGTTTTTTTCAATTGCATTTTTTTAATGTTGAATAATTACGGTTTTATTCGTCTTTCCAGTTGAAGAGGTTAGTCGAAATACATACAAGCCATTCGGAAGTTGAGATACTTCTATTCGATTTGTATTGAATTCGGCGGTTACCAATTCTCCGGTTATATTGTAAATTTCAATTTGCTTAATATCATTGCTTCCAATGAAAACAGTTGAGTTTGCTGGATTGGGGTAAACCAATAAATTCTCTTCTACTTGACTTAACTCTTCAGTACCGACAGTTATTGTGCGATAACTACAATCGAGTGGAATATTACAAATGTGATGCGCCAAAAAATTCGACATAATACTCATGGTGGTGTCTAAAATTGCGGCATTACTGGCATGCGGAACATGGTCTAAACCTTCGTAAATCTCGAAACAGTGTTCCAAACCAACTTGATTCATTTTTTCATTGATACTTGAGCTGCCATCAACCTCAAGCACGGGCGCAATTCCGAAGGCATATTGCATAGCAGAACCATAAGGTACGGTTTGGTCATTCGTGCCGTGAAAAAGTAATGCAGGTTCATCACCTGCGTGAATCCAAGCAGTATCGCCAATTGCTCCACAAATGTTCACGATTGCTTTGACATCTGAAGGGTATCCAGGATTTCCGCTTTCACCTTCGAGTTCTCCAGCTAAGCCTGGATTGCTTGTGTTCACAAACGCCGGCAATTCAGCCATGTCATCTAAATAAGCCATGTGCAAAGCAATGTAGCCACCTGCGCTAGAACCCGCGATGTAAATTTCATTCGGATCAATATTATATGGATTTCCATCTTCTGCAGCCGTTTTACGAAGAAAGCGCACTGCCGCTTTTCCGTCCTGAACTCCACGCATAACCGCTTCAGTCATGGGGCCAGCAAGGTTAGCAGTAACATTAATCCCCAGTCTGTATTGAATTGAAATAGCAACATAACCCATTTTTGCTAGACGCTGACAAATTGGAACGACATCGGGTCCTGTCTTTGAACCGGAAAGGAAAAAACCGCCATGTGCTACAACAACAGCTGCTCTATTCGAGATATTATCTCCAGCAGGCTCATAGATGTCGCACAACAAAGTCTGACTGGTCCCGTCGTATTTGAGATTTGCACCATAAGGAACGTCTGAAGTTACTTGAACATCATTGAAAATGTAATTCAAATAACGGTTACCGTCGCACTGCGCTTGAGCATTCAGTCCAGATAATACGACTAAGGCAAGTAATATTTTTTTCATTTGGAAGGTTTTAGGTAGCCCTAATTTATGATTTATTCTTTTTCAATCAGTAAAAAACATTATACCCTATTAAATGTTAATGATTTTTATAAGTTTGAGCGTTATATCTGTTGAAAGAAGTAATTTTGCTCGACTTCACAATTATGATTGAAACTGATATCCTTGTTATTGGTGCTGGCCCATGTGGTTTGTTCACCGTTTTTGAAGCTGGACTTCTAAAATTACGTTGTCATTTGATTGATGCTCTTCCGCAGGCGGGGGGACAGTTAACTGAGATTTATCCGAAGAAACCGATCTATGATATCCCCGGTTTTCCAGAAGTTTTAGCGGGTGAGCTAATCGATAATTTAATGAAGCAAGCTGAGCCGTTCAAACCTGGTTTCACCTTGGGCGAACGCGCTGAGTCGTTCGAAAAGACGGAAGATGGAAAGTTCATCGTAACAACTTCTCGTGGTACAAAGCACATTGCTCCTGTTGTTGCAATAGCCGGCGGATTGGGTTGTTTCGAACCACGTAAGCCACCTATTTCAAACATTTCAGATTTTGAAGATAAAGGAATTGAATACATTGTGCGTGACCCAGAGTTCTATAGAGGGAAATCAGTTATCATCAGTGGAGGCGGAGATTCAGCTTTAGATTGGGCGGTGTTTCTGGCCAATGGTGTTGCGAAGGAAGTTACCCTTGTTCATCGAAGTAAAAGTTTTCGCGGTCATCCAGATTCAGTGCAAAAAGTACTTGACATGGCGGCTTCAGGAAAAATTAATCTTCACACAGATGCTGAAGTGGTTGAAGTTGCCGGGGACGATGTTCTTCGCAACATTACCCTTCAACATAACGATGAAACGAGAACAGTGCTATCGACAGATCATTGGTTGCCCTTGTTCGGCTTGAGTCCGAAGTTGGGTCCATTGTCTGAATGGGGATTGAACATAGATAAGAACAGTATTGAAGTGAATACGTTCGATTACCAAACAAATGTGCCTGGACTTTATGCTGTTGGAGATATCAATACTTATCCTGGAAAATTGAAGTTGATTCTTTGTGGTTTCCATGAAACGACCTTGATGGTTCAAAGTGCGTTCAAACGTATTTATCCCGATAAGAATTATGTTTTGAAGTACACGACAGTTAATGGAGTAAACGGATTTTAAGAATGGAGAATACAGTTCAAATCACAGTTGTAGATAGAGAGGACAAGGAACACATCTTAGATGCGCCAACCGATATGGGCATGAACATGATGGAACTTTGTAAGTCCTATGAATTACCCGTAGAAGGAACGTGTGGAGGAATGGCCATGTGCGCAAGTTGTCACATGTACATTCTTTCAGATCACGACTTAGGTGAAAGAAATGACGATGAAGAAGGTATGCTTGATCAAGCGTTCTTCGTTAAATCGAATAGCAGGTTAGGTTGTCAACTGCACATAGCAGCGAACTTTAACGGGCTAAAAGTGAAATTAGCGGAAGTAGGAGGGTAGGATTATCTTGTAAGCTGTTCAACAGCTAGCATGTAAGAATCAAAACCAAATCCTGATATTGTTCCCAAACAATGTTGAGCGAGGAGCGATGTGTGTCGCTCCTTTTCTCTTGCCAAAACATTGCTTAAATGCACTTCAATAACTCTTGGTTTCACTGCAGCTAAAGCATCCGCAATGGCGACACTCGTGTGCGTGTAACCGCCGGCATTGAAGACAATAGCGTCATATTTTTCCGAATCCTGAATGGCATCTATAAGCACTCCCTCATGATTGGATTGAAGATGTGCAAATGTGATATTCGGAAATTTTTCATTAAGAAGGTGAAGAAGAGACTCTAGATTTTCAGATCCGTAAATGGAAGGTTCTCGGGTTCCGAGCAAATTCAAATTTGGACCATTGAGAATGAGTATGCGCATTATTTGCGATATGTTTCTAGTTGCCACTGATCCTCTGTGATGTTCGTGTTGCCTTTGTAGTAATACGTTCCAAGTTTAGAAACTACTTTTCTGTAGACAATTTCTTTGTGTCCTTTTTTTACTGTTGTTTCAATAACCTTCTTGCTAGGCTGACTGGTCTCGTAAGACTTTTCAGTAATTTCAGGTTCGTCTGAATTGTTTTTCGGTTCGGCAATTGGCGTCTCAATGGTTGCAATAGCAGTACTAATTGCTTTTTCTTGCTTCTCCTTTCTCTCAAGTTCTTGAAGGCTTGCGGCGTGTGCCTGAGCATTTAGTTCCATTCGTTTTTTGTCCAGGAGATCGTTTTCTTTTTTCAGAGACTCTTCTTCTTTTTCAATTTCTTTTTGAATTTTAGTCTGCGCAACTAATAGTTCTGCTTCTCTCGATTTTCTAGCTGTTTCTTCCTCGTTATTACGTCTGTCAAGTTCTGCTTGAACATCTTGAGTAGAATAATTCAATTGCTGATTAGCCTTTTCAGTATATTGAAGAGTTAAATCACTTTGACTTTCAATTTTGGCTTGCGCATATTCAATTTTGTCTTGTTCGTTTTTCCGTGTTTCTTGAATTTCTTTGTCTCGATCTTCTTTCTCCTTTTCAATCTTGTTTACGTTGGCCGTTATAAGTCTGTCATTTTCTGTAATTGAAAGCGCAATCTCACTACTCTTATTAATCTGCTCTGTCTGTGCATCTATTCGTCTATTTTGAAGTTCTTTATTTTTTTCAGAGCGTGAATTGTTTTCTGTTACAGCATTTTCTATCAGATCAATATTTTCATTGAGCTTTTCACTTGGCTTTCTATGAAGCTCTTCCATTTGTTCTGCTGTAGTTGTGACTTCTTCAGAGGCTGTTTTGATAGCGTTTTCTTGTCGGGCTCTGTATGCCTCTTGATTGGTGCTGTCTTGTGCTTTCGCCTGAGTAATGTCTAGCATTTTGCGCTTTTCCGCTTTCTTTTGAGCGTCCCTGTAAAACTCTTCTACTGTTTTCTCGGCATTCAAATCGACATCTCTTTGAAAATGCTGATTTTTATTGAGTTCTTCATTTCTAGCATCTTCGGCAATTTTTGCTTCAGCAGCTAATTGCTCAGCAAGACGATCAGCTCTATCTTCCGCCAACTCCTCTTCTTTCTTTCGGCGAATTTCCTCCAATTCGCGCTCTTGTCTTAGTCGTTTTTCACGCCAATTTTCATCTGTGTTGCTAGCCGAACTGTTTAGATTAGCGATTGCCTGATCAATGGTTTCAATTTGTCTTGAAGGATATCTTTCCGAACTTTTAAGCGCTAAGGCACGAACGTACTTAGACCGAGCTTCCTTGAGTTTTGTTTCATTTGTTAAATTACTCTCACGAAATAAAATATCCGCTTCAGATATTAGTCTTTTAAACTCAGCAAGGTTAGGGTCTTCTACTGGAGGAGTCGTTACAGGGGGCTTGCTCGCATTTAAAGCAGTGTTTGCTTTTTCAATTTGTGTAACGGGATAGTCTTCACTTGGCTTAATTTCAGAAGCGTTTTTGTATTTCGCAATGCATTCTAAATATTGTTTTTTTGAAAAGAGATCGTCGGCACTTGCGATGAGTGCTTTGTATCTACGCTCAATTTCTTCCTGTTTACTCTTGTCGTTGGCAATGGCAAGAAGGGCTGCCTTTGCGGCATCAATTTGCTTCTGAGCATAAACATCTTTGGCTAGAATTTGAAGTGCCTCTTCGTATGAATTTATACAAGTCTCAAAGTTTTCGTTGTTGAACTCTTGGTCTGCTCTGGCTATGATTGCTTTATACCTCCTCTGATTTTCAAGTTCAAGAAGTTTCTTATCAATTTCAACAATTTGATTTCGCGGGTAATTTTCGGTGCTTCGAATGGCTAGCGCTTCGTTGTATTTGTTTTTGGAATTTTCCCAATCTAGGTTTTTGTATAGATTGTCCGCATCTTTTATTAATTGAGCGTAAAGAGCACCTTGATTTTTGTTGGCAAGAAATTCTTTGTACTTTCTTTCAGCTTCATCGTATTTGTCTTGGGCTGGTTCATCATCTGGGAAAAGAGCCAAGGCGCTTTTATATTTGTTCATGGCCTCTTCATACTTCGTTCCCGACATTTTTCCATCTCCTTCTTGAATGAGCTTATCAAATTCCTTTTTCAGTTTATCTCCATTTTTTGCTAAATCTGCCAAACGTTTGAATTCATCTTCAATTTTTTTCTTCATTGACTCAGTATATGGGAAGTCAAAAGTGATATAGTTTGTCTGAGAGTCAAAGGCTGCTTTTCCCATTGGTTCCTTCAAAATATCCGTATTAAACCCTTCGACGTATTTAAATAGTGAAGGCTCCATGTCAACCTGGAAAGGAGTTGAGCGATCTTCTGCCGGGATATTACGAGTGTCAACGCGCATAATTTTCGAAACGTAATCTGCTCGCGAAAATTTCAAATCATACAAGTATCCTAAAGGAAGGTTGAAATCAAATTTGCCAGAATTGCCAGCGTCGTATACTCTTTCTTGAGCCCCGTTTTTAAAGACGATTACCTGAACACCATCGAGTTTACTGTTCGTTTGAGAATCGTAAATTGTTCCTTTGCTTTTTATTCGAATGGTTTCGTTTTGAGCAAATGAGCTATGCGCAATGAAAAGAAAGCTAAAAAATAATGCGCTGAGAAAGTATTTTTTTGCGACGTTCATAAAATGGGCAGTAATGTTCTGAATTTCAACGTAAATATAATGCGAGAATCTGTTTTAAGAGAAGAAAAATAACTCCCCGAAGGGAGTTAGATTTGAATGGAAGTTTGATTTAGGCATTTGCCGTCGCTGCTCTCAGCAGAAAGTGAATAGTTTCCTCTTGAAAAACCTGCGAGATCAATAGATACCGGTAAATTTAATTGCCCTGCTTTTTGACCGTGTATATGCTCAACGTATTTAACGATTTCTCCAGCTTCATTGCGCAGAACAACCCGAACGTCTTCTTGTTGATTCAAAACAAATTGCAAATTACTTTCAACATGTTTAGGTCTTCCTGAAAAGGCCAGCCCAGAACCGTCTTCAGCTTCTTCATAATCCACTTTGTAATTTGGAAGAGGTACGTTCTTGTGCTTCGCGGCGATGGCCTGAAGGGGACTTGCCTTCATTGTGCTATTGTCATAACTCACAATCGCGGCTACGGAGTGATCGTTAGTAAATGCCCAAACGAGTTGTTGAATTCCACTGCAATTACCTAGTCGTTTTGCTTCAACTTCTTCCAAGGCCGCTACCAATTCGGGCTTGGCCATTGCTGTTTTACCGAGATTGTCGAAGCCATTGCTAGTTGGGCTTGCGCTCGCATTTCCGCACGCGGTGTTGAGCATCGTTGTGCATTCTTCTCCCGGCGCTAGATAAATCTCTCGCGATCTCAAGACTACAAAAGGTTGGTAAGAATCACTCGCGGTGTAGAATACCCTCCCTGTTTCAACGTGAAGCGCAAGTGAGTCTTTAGTCGTGTTTTTAACTTTCAGGTGAAAATATCCGTGACTCCTTAAATTATTTACAACGCCAGAGAAGGTGATTTTTTTCTCTTTGTGAGCTTTTCCGAAGTTGCAACGTTGGATTTCTTTTTGTGCAAAAGAACTGGTGCCTAAGAGTAAGAGGCCGATAATTAGGATTTTCGTTTTCATTTTGAAGAGGTATTTGGGGTTGATGAATTGCTGATGCGCTTTAAGTCCTTTGCTCTGATGTAGACAACGGAGTTGTTTTTCTTGTTTGTTCTTCTCAGGAAGTTTGGTATCTCTCCGTATTTGAATCTGAATGTTTTAGCTTTCGCTTCGTCCTTCAGGTAAACATCCATTGTTAAATCAGCCAAGATGGATATGTCGCCAAATGGAATGTCTGCTGTTCGCACTTTAGAAGAGAATTGTTTTTCGAAATTGACCTGCACATTTTTTTGTGAGAATTCAACTCGGCTGAGACGCAGTGACGGTGCGAGTATGATCTTCACGTTTCCAGTCGCACGGTCATTTTCAAAAAGTCCATATACTCCCGTTTGATTGACATGTACAAGATGGTATTTCTGACCGTTGATAGTTTTGGTGCCAACTTTTTTACCCTTTATTGTAAGCCACTCTTTTCCTTTGTAGTCCCACTGTAGGAAAAGAATTTTTTCATTTTTGGTATTGGCTGTTAGTGGAATCAATATGTCAATTCCTTCTTGAGTAAATCTGCCTTCCGGCAGGTAGACATCAAATGCAGATCTACATTTTAATATTTGACCTTTCGCATTTGTCGTGTTGAAATTTGAAGAGAGCTCATCAAATTTTAGATATCGAACATCAGGTGAATCTGTCGCATTGGCCATAAATAATGAACCAAATACAATGAGGGTTAGTGCGATCTTTTTCATGTTTTTAGTTATAGTTTAAGTAGGCGTTAATTTTCTTTTTACTGTGGAAAATGCTAAAAACGTTTTTCTCTTTGACTTTGGTTTCTTCAACCCATTCTTTTCCATTTGCATCCTGGCAGACAGCACGAATAATGAAGTCCTTGTGGTTTTTCGGTCCTTTGAAACTTGCTTCTTTTTGATTGTCTGAAATTACTCCTTCAATTCTTACAAATGGCTCACTTGAGATAAGCTCAATGTAAGTGATTGCGGCGTTTTTTGGAGATATTGCTGTTACCGGTTGAACGCTAACAGACTTGCTCTCAACTAAAGCATACAAACCAGATTCTTCAATTTTCGCAAGGATGAATTGTTGTTGTTTTTTAGAGGAAACTTTAAATGTCGCCCCTGTTTTACTCCATTCTCTATTGATGTTATTCCAACGGAGAAGTTGGTAGCTTTTTTTATCTGCAACGTTAACGGGAAGTTGCGCTGTTACTGGTTTGTTAGGGACACGTCCGCTTTGGAAATCAACTTTTATTAGTTCGCGGATAAGAATTATTTTATTCTCGAAGAAGGACGAAACATTCGTGTTGTACATTTCATCTTGAGAAGTTATCGTAGCGAACGAAAGTGTGTTCGCGAGTTCCAAATCCTCCGGTTTACAGGTAATTAAAATGGCGTTTTTATTTGTGAAAGTGCTGTCGGGACGAATAACTTCAGCGATGACTTCATTGGTTACGACCTCTACACTAATAACAGGCTCTTTTTTGTTCTCTACCTCATAAGTGAATGAGATTCTGTTGAAGTCGAGATGCTCTTCTTTGAAAAATTCTTTTAATTCTTTTTCTCTTTTGTAAAAAAGGGCTTGTTTCTTTACATCGGCATTTGCAGGCGGCTCTTGTAATTTAACTTTAATTCCTTTGGCCAAATAAAGGTCTTCGGCGTAGAGTGATAATTCACGTCTCGTTTCAGTTGTGAATTTTTCTGAATCTTTTTCAAATTCAATAGGGATGATGATCGCGTTTGCCATCAGGATTTTCCCAGCGCATAGCAGCATTACAATTATTTTTTTCATGGCGTTGGAATTTTGGGGTTCTTATTTCGTAACGTCATTTATTTTTTATTAATTGCCTTTGCGTAAATATTTTTTTATTGTGTGAACCGTATTTTTTTTTGCAGATTTGTTTAATGAATACGAGTTATTGGGAAAGAGAATCGTTTTTGGAGCATTACGATGCAATTGTTGTAGGTGCCGGAATTGCTGGACTTTCGGCAGCAGTAGAACTTAAAAAAAGGCAGCCTGATTTTAGCATAGCCGTTTTGGAAAGAAGTTGGCTCAGTGATGGAGCGAGTTCGAAGAACGCTGGATTTGCTTGCTTCGGGAGTGTTTCTGAATTTGTGGATGACTTGAAGGATATGTCGTTTGATGATGTTGTTAACCTTGCTATTCGCCGATTTCGTGGCGTTGGAAAGTTAGTCAAAGAATACTCAGAAGAAGTGTTGAAGTTGGAATGGAACGGTGGGCATGAACTTTTTTTTCAGGAAGATGAAGCAAGTTTCAATGAGTGCTGTGCTTATGTTGATGAATTTAACAACTCTTTCGAAGCTGTTTTAAATATTCGCCCGTACACAGTTTTATGTGTTGAAGAATTTCAAGGAATCAAGAATTTAGTTGGAGTGATTTCGAATAAATTCGAAGGAGGTTTGAATACAGGAGCCATGCTGAAAGCTATGCGCGATCGAGCTTTGAGCCTGGGTGTTCAAGTATTTAACGGTGTTGAAGTAATGAGTTATTCTTCTGAACAGAATGCGTTGAAAGTTAAAACATCAATAGGGCTTTGGAAGGCGAAGCGTATAGCTTTTTGCACAAGCTCTTTTCATTCTGATATATTTCCAGATCTTCAAATGAATTCAAAGCGAAATCAAGTAGTTATTACAAAACCCATTTCCGATTTGAAATTAAACGGCACTTTTCATCATCAGCAAGGCTTCAATTACTTTCGAAATATTGATGGGAGAATTTTAATGGGAGGAATGCGTCATCATTTTCCTAATACTGAATCTACAGGAATTCAAGGAAACACGGAAGAAGTTGTGAGTGCGTTGACGGATTTCCTTCAACATAAAATTTATACAACTTCAGAAATAGAAATTGATTTAGCTTGGAGTGGAATTCTAGGGGTAGGGAAGGATGAACGTCCTGTTGTAAAAGAAGTTGAAGAAAATGTATTCGTGGGTGTTTGCCTAGGAGGAATAGGAGTGGCTATTGGGTCGCTTATTGGCGAAGAATTAGCAGAACTTATTGATTCTTCCTTTTCGAAATAAATTCGGAAATAGCTTCTGCACAGCGCTCTCCGTCAATGGCAGCAGAAACAATTCCTCCTGCATAACCAGCACCTTCTCCGCAAGGAAAAAGGTTTTTAATTTCCGGGTGATTCAAGAATTCTTTATCTCTAGGTATTCGTACTGGAGACGATGTTCTAGTTTCGGGTGCTATTAAAAGTGCATTCGGACCCGCGAAATTTGGCATCTTTGAATTGAAATGCTGCAATGCTCCAATTAAACAATCTGAAATAAATTTCGGAAATAAATCGCGAAGATTTGTTGAAGTGATTCCTGGACTGTAAGAAGAGTCTGGGAGAGTTGTGCTTTTTTTATTGTATATAAAATCGGTTGCGCGCTGCGCTGGAGCGAATTGATTTTTCCCTCCAAGATCATAAGCCTTTTTTTCGATGTCTTGTTGAAGTTGCATTCCTGCTAAAGGACCTGTGTAATTTAAATTTTCGAGGTCACTTAATTTAACCTCAACTACAATTCCTGAGTTCGCCCAAGGGTTGTTGCGTTTGCTGGGCGACCATCCATTAGTTACAATTTCCTCTTGTGATGTTGCGCATGGAGCTACGATACCGCCCGGACACATACAGAATGAATAGACGCCGTGATCGTTTATTTGTGTGACTATGGAATAACTCGCAGGCGGAAGAAACTCACCGCGGTCTTCGCATTTGTATTGAAGTTTATCTATTGTTCTTTGGTCGTGTTCAATACGAACCCCAATTGCAAAAGGCTTAGACTCTATGGCAATTTTCTTTTCATGCAGCAATTCGAAAATGTCTCGTGCACTGTGTCCTGTAGCCAATAAAATACTGTCGGCCTGAAATGTGTTTCCTTTCGAAGTTTTTACTTCTTGAATTTCATCGCTCGAAAGTTTAAAATCGATTGCTCTTTCTTCGAAATGTATTTCCCCTCCGTTCGATAAAATACTATCCCGCATGTTGGCGATAATTTGCGGAAGCTTGTTGGTTCCGACATGCGGATGACTTTCAGTTAGTATGTTTTCGTTCGCGCCGAATTGAACCAAGGTTTCAAGAATTCTAACTACACTGCCTTTTTTAGTGCTACGCGTGTATAGCTTGCCATCGCTGTATGTTCCTGCGCCGCCTTCACCAAAACAATAATTCGAATCTTCATTTACCTGACCGTTGCGAGTGATTTCGACTAAGTCGCGTCTTCTTGCTCTGACGTCTTTTCCTCTTTCAATTATAATTGGCTTCACGCCTAATTCAAGAAGTCTTAATGCAGCGAATAATCCGGCAGGACCTGCACCGATAATAATTGCAGAACCCTTTATTTCATGTTGAAATTGGCGTTGATGAACAGCTGGAAATTCTTCATTCGCAGAAATGATCGATATTCTTAAAATAACAATTGGGTTGCGTTTCCTGGCATCGATCGATTTTTTGTCAATGCGCCATTTAAAAGAAAGAGGAGATAAATTCAACATGTGTTGAATTTTCTCCTCTAAATAATTGAAGTCGGCCGATTGGGCCGGACTTACTTGAAGTTCAATAGTGTTCATGCTGTTGGTCTATTCAACCAAAAAATATGATTAATAAAAATTAGGCCTTCACCGCTTTAGCAGCTTTTGTTGCTTTTGCTTTTACCGAACCTGGTTTTCTTCCGCGCTTCTTTAAAACTTTTGGAGCAGCTGGAGCGCTAGGAGCAACGTTTTCACTAACGATTGCATCTTTCTTAGGTCCCGTTTTCTTAGCGCCAGGTTTATTTTTAGATCCTTTTGGACGGCCACGACGTTCTCCGCCAACAGGTGATTTTGAAGTTCCCGTCTTGCTCAAGATTGAAGCAATTTTGCTAGTGATTTTAACTTTTCGGCCTCTTCCGATTTGAAGCGTGGCGATTAGATTTGCTGCGTCTACCAAGGAGTTTAGCTCTTTCTCACGACGTGCGATTTCTTGTTTAATCTCGTTTAATAGTTTCATAAAAATAACTTTTTATTTATTAATAAATGCGAAAATATCACGCGAATTTAAATTTAAATCCTAATAGAATGTTAAAAAACGTTAAGAAAATTTTAAGAATACCTCATTCGGATTACTTTAGCAGTTCAATTTGAGCATTATGAAATTCAATAGAAAGAGCATTTCAACTGAGGAATTATTGGCGTTGTACGAGGCAATTAAATTACCTCGCTTGATAGAGGATAAGATGTTAAGCCAATTGCGTTTGGGTATGATTTCGAAGTGGTTCTCCTCTTACGGACAAGAAGCAATATCGGTAGGCGTGGGGATGGCCATGGAAGAAGATGAGTTTATTTTACCCATGCACAGAAATCTTGGGATTTTCACTTCGAGAAATTTAGATTTAAAACAATTGTTCCTTCAGTTCCAAGGAAAGAAAGATGGATTCACCAAAGGAAGAGATCGTTCTTTTCACTTCGGGACGAAGAAGCACCATGTTGTAGGAATGATTTCGCATTTGGGCCCGCAGTTAGGTATTGCAGACGGAATTGCATTAGCTAATAAGTTAGAGGGCTCACCGAAAGCTACAATCGTATTCAGTGGAGATGGAGGAGCAAGTGAAGGAGATTTTCATGAGGCTTTAAACGTTGCAACTGTTTGGGATCTTCCTGTTATATTTTGTATCGAGAATAACGCATGGGGTTTGTCTACGCCAAGTCGAGAACAATTCCGTTGCAAGCAATTCATAGATAAAGCCATTGGTTACGGAATGCCAAGCGAAGATGCTATTCAAATAGACGGGAATAATATTCTTGAAGTTTATTCTGCTGTAAAGGAAATTGCAGAGAGCATTCGCAAGAATCCACGTCCTATTATTTTAGAGTGTATGACCTTCCGCGTTCGTGGACATGAAGAAGCGAGCGGAACGAAGTATTATCCAGAAGGAATCATAGACGAATGGTCCAAGAAAGATCCAGTTGCTTTGTATGAAGATTTTTTATTGGCTGAAAAAATAATTACTCCGGGTGATGTTGAAGCCATGAATTTAAAGTTGAAGGACAAAATCAACACGAATTTAAAGGCGGCCTATGCAGAGCCTGACATTACAGCAAACACCGAAGAGGAATTCGATGATTTATTTGCGCCGTTTTCAAATGCGGAAATACCAGCGTCTTCAACCAAAAAGAAAATGCGTTTTATTGATGCTATTCAAGATGGATTACGCGAAAGTATGCGCAAGCACGATCGTTTAGTTTTAATGGGTCAAGACATTGCTGAATACGGTGGGGTGTTCAAAGTGACTGAAGGATTTGTTGAGGAGTTTGGAAAGGGACGTGTTCGCAATACACCACTTTGCGAATCTGCCATTGTGGGTGCTGGTTTAGGATTAAGCATGAAAGGACATAAGGCCATGGTTGAAATGCAATTCGCGGATTTCGTGACTTGCGGATTCAATCAAATTGTAAACAACTTAGCGAAGTTGCACTATCGTTGGGCTGAGAATGCCGATGTTGTTGTGCGAATGCCTACAGGCGGTGGCGCAGCAGCAGGACCCTTTCACAGTCAAAGTAACGAAGCTTGGTTTTTCCATACACCCGGATTGAAGATTGCATATCCTGCTTTTCCTTCAGACGCGAAAGGGTTGTTATGTCAAGCTTTTGAAGATCCGAACCCAGTTTTGTTCTTCGAGCACAAGATGCTATACAGAAGTATTGAAGAAGAAGTTTCAGAAGGTCATTTCGCGCTGCCTTTCGGAAAGGCACGAATTGTTTCTGTTGGAGATAGATTAACGCTCGTGACATATGGACTTGGCGTTCATTGGGGATTGGAAGTGTTGAAGGAAGAGAAATACGCGGGCATTGAATTAATTGATTTGCGCACGTTGGCACCTTTGGATTACGAAACGGTGATGACTTCAGTTAAAAAGACTGGAAGAGTTGTTGTCTTGCACGAAGATTCGCTCACAGGAGGAATTGGTGGGGAGTTGGCTTCACGTATTACTGAAGAATGCTTTGAATACCTCGATGCTCCTGTTACACGTTGTGCGAGTTTGGATACTCCAATTCCCTTCAATGCAGGGTTGGAAATCAATTTCATGGCTAACAATCGATTGAGAACAACATTGGACAAAGTCCTTTCGTATTAAGTTTTCCTACTTTAATTTTATCGCTAATGAATAGGCGATGGAATTTGTTTCAAGTTGTGCAAGTGTTCGTGCTTGCGCTTGTTACTTGTGCTTCAACTGCACAGGTGTCGCTTGTTGCTGATTACACCGCGCATTACGGAATTGTTGAAGGGACGGACCTCACGGGTTATGTCACTTACGACGTCTATGTTTCATTTCCGAATTCGAACTACAGATTAACTGCTTTAGGAGGTGGTCTTCAAAACAATCCGAATTTCACCGTTCAGCTTTCTTCCGATTGTAATTTCTTTCAGCATGCCAATGGAAGTTATTCTTCAGAGGGAATAAGTTGTAGCGATTACACCACGAATCCCTCGTTGGAATGGGACAGTCGATTTGCCATTGGCAGTAACTGCAACAATGCGAGTGAGCATTTGTATCAAGTTACTTCTGAGAACAATTCTTTGAATGCCTGGGAAGCGGGAGGTTCAGTATTGTCGCTTTCGAATACCTTGGAGAGGCACATTGAACAATGAGCCGCTTCCGCCAGCCGATTATTATTACGTGGTGAGTTACGACAAGACTAAAGAACCCTTAACCGGAGTTGTTTCCATCAAGTATGAATAAGCTCAAACTAAATACCCTAAAGTCAACATTCTTCGAAAGATTCTTCGAAAGGTGTTTCACAAGGATTTTGCTTTTTTCACTTCTGCTAATCTCTATGATGGCCCAAGCACAACAGTATCCGCGTCGCACATTGTTCATGGTCAATCCGTATGCCGTGAATCCTGCTGCGGCCGGAGTGAACAGAGATATTCCACTCTATACAACGTACCGCTCGCAGTGGAACGGAACCAATGTTCATCCAAAGACTTTTTATCTGACTGCAAACAAGCAGTTGCCCAACGGATTCGGAATTGGAGGTGTGTTGTTTCAAGATAAGACCGGTGCTTATTCAACAACGTCATTTGAATTTTCAGGAGCATCGCATATCGCAATTAGTCGCAAACAATCTGTAGCTTTTGGGTTGAGTGGTATTGGAACGCAATACGTTTTTGATTTGAGTAACGCTGTGGTTCAAGATCCGAATGATGTTGCTTTAGGCGGCGGAGTGAAGCAATCTTCATTTTCATTCAATGCGAATGCAGGAATGATGCTATATGGGCAGAATTATTTCTTTGGAGTAAGTGTGCCATATATCCTTCAACCTAAAATAAATTTTGGAAGCGGTAACATAAACGAACGCCTCATTCGTCACTATCAGCTAATGGGTTCGTATGAGTTCAAGTTGACCAAGGATTGGGGTCTTTCAACGAGTATGTTCTCTCGATTTACCGCAGTAACTCCTATTCAAGTTGATTTGAATGCGATGGTGAATTACAATCGCGATTTGTGTTTCGGATTGACTTACCGTCCAAAAGCCTCTTGGGCAGCCATGTTCGGATGGAAGTTTGAAGGGTATTCAATCTGGTATTCGTATGAAATGAATACCGGTATTTCGAAGGCCTTGGGATTTAGCTCCCATGAGTTTACTTTGGGCTACACCATTAAGGCCCCTCGAGGTTTCCGTCAGAAAACGTTAACACAGAAGAGAGGGCTTCTGACACTTTAATCATTTCAATTTACGGTGTTATTTTTTTGCAAAATGACCTTTTGTTAGGCCCTCTGGAATTATATTCGTGCCTATGAAAAAAATAGCATTGTTCTTCTCTCTTATTTGTGCCTTTCAAATGAATGCACAAACTTGGCAAGTTGGAAATACAACTCTTACAGAAAGTGATCTCGTAACGGGATTAAGTCTTCCTTGGGAAATGGTATGGGGTCCAGATGATTTCATTTGGTGCACCACTCGCGTGGGAAAAGTTTTACGCATTGATCCTTCAACGGGAACCTACACATCTGTATTAGATAAAACTTCTGTTATACCATACAGTGGAAGCAGTGAGCCAGGAATGTTAGGAATGGCTTTACATCCCGATTTTTTGAATAATCCAAAGGTTTACGTGGTGTACAACTACACCCAAGGAAACAACGTGAAAGAGCGTTTGTCTATGTTCGATTGGGACGGAACAGCTTTAGTGAACGAAGTTCAATTGATTAATGCGATTGGCGGAAATTCAATTCACAACGGTTCACGTTTGGTAATTAGCCAAGATCAGAAAATTATCATGTCAACAGGAGATACCGGAGACGGTGGAGTGAGTTCACAGAACTTAAATTCATTGAATGGTAAAATTCTTCGAATTAATTTAGACGGTAGTATTCCTGCTGACAATCCAGATCCCGCTACCTATGTATATTCATACGGACATCGTAACTGTCAAGGATTGGCTGTTGGTCCAACAGGAATTATCTATGCATCAGAGCACGGTCAAAACAACAGCGATGAATTCAATATTATTGAAGCTGGAAGAAACTACGGTTGGCCAACTGTTCAGGGAGCATGTAACACTACCGCGGAAATTAGCTACTGTACTGCGAATAACGTGAAGGAGCCTTTAATTGAATGGTCTCCTTGTCGCGCAGTAAACGGTATCGAATATTACAATCACCCTTCGATCCCGGAATGGAACAACTGTATTTTAATGGCAGTGTTGGGCGGATTGAATAGCTCATACGAGCGCATGACTGTTTTGCATTTGAGTGCCGATGGACAGTCTGTTACAACTGCCGACGTAAGCGGATCGAATTCCAATTCAGATGCGTTTTTCCAAAGCTTCAATAAGCGTCTTCGTGATATATGTGTGAATCCGCATGACGGTTCTGTATACGTTGCACTAAACGGCGCGCAATACCCAGGATCTGGACCTAACACTATTAAGAAATTCCAAAACTTGGTTTGGGCTGGAGTTCAAAACGAGGGTATTTCTCAGAACTTAAATGTTTATCCAAATCCAGCTTCAGAAAGAGTAACCGTTGAATTCTCTTCGAATCAATTGGGTGGAAATTATTCAGTGTATTCTTTCTCAGGAGCTCTTGTTGCTGAAGGGAAAATTTCAACCTTGAAAAATGAATTGAATGTTTCTGAATGGTCGAAAGGAAATTACTTCGTTGTATCTGAATCTTCAATTGGAACAACTTCAAAGACGTTTATCGTTCAATAATAAATGAATAATATTTTTATGTTGAAGACAGCAAAGTGGATTTCACTTTGCTGTTTTTTTTTAGTCAGTAACGTTCTGTTTGCTCAAATCGTTCAGAAGCATATTCTATACGAAATCCAGGAAGATTCAGCCTTGGTAACCATTGAAGTTTATGACAGCTACACGGGATATCCGATAAAGGCAACGGCTCAAGTTGGAACGCGAACATTTCAGTGCAACGAGTTAGGTAGAGTTTCGGTTTATTGTAAAATCAGAAGGTGTGTCGATTTTGTTGCAGAGGGTTATTACGATAGAGGATATTGCTTGAACAATGACGCAGAGTTCAAGAAGAATGAGGTGATTCGGCTTGACATGTATCCCATTGCAAAGCAATTGGAAGCGCTCACGGTCGTTGGATATAACAACAAGCGCAGTAACCTTTCCACTCCGGCGAGCATTGGACTTGTGAAAGTTAATGCGCATTATGGCGATGGCTCTTCGTTTCAAAACTCATTCAATTCGGTGAGCGGTGTGTCTTACGATTCAAGAGGATATGGAGGAAGTACACGCTTGAACATTCGCGGAAGTTTTTTCAGAGCGCCAACTACTATTCGAAATGTGAAGATGTATTGGAAAGGTATTGCATTGACCAGCGCAGACGGACAGTCTCCTCTAGAAATTGTCGATCCTTCGAATGTTGCAAATGCAAGTATTTTGAAAGGTCCAGGCAGTGGGGTTTGGGGAAATGGAACTGGAGGAGTGGTTTTGTTTACGCCCTATTCATTGAACCAGTCGGCATATGCAAAGGCGCAATTCGAGCACGGAGAATTCGGATACAACAAAACGGTTTATCAAGCCGGAGCAAGTAAGAAAGGATTCAGTTTAATGGTGAGCCAAGTGAATCAGGAAACCAAGGGTTATCGCGATCAAGAGGCGAACAAAAAAGAACAAACCTTACTTGAGTTTTCTGCCAATACCAAACGCTCGAAGCACTATCTCATGGCCATGCGATACAGCGGTTATTGGGAATTGCCTGGCGCTATTTCGGCAGCTCAGATAGCCGTTGATCCGCGTCAGGCCAATGCGTTCAGCGTAGCGAATAACGCACACGTGGATCGCACGCGAGACATGCTCGGATATTCAGGTGAATATCTTTCGAAAAAGAATTTTTTACTTGAGCTTTCAGCGAATCTCTTTCAAACCGAAAAAATAAATCCCTACGGGACATCAGCTGCTTCAAGCGGATACAAAGACGAGAATGCAAAGGGAAATGGAGAACGAGCGGTATTGTCGAAATCCTTCGACCTAAATGAAAATGGAAAATTTCCGATTAAGTTGAAGTCATCACTGGGACAAGAGTTTCAATTTGAAAATTTCCAATTGAATGAATTCGGATTGTTGAATGGTGAATCGAACGGTGATTCGAAATACAACTTCAACGTAGATTATATCACATCGAATTTTTTCTATCAGATGGAAGCGGAGGTAGCGAAGCGCTTGTTTGCAACGGCTTCAGTTGGATTGAATAACACACAGGCTCGAATAACAGGAACGTCCAGAGATGCAGCGCAGCAGTTGGTGCTAATAGAAGCTTATACCAACGCGAATCCACAAGCAAGGCTTTATCCAAATGTTGGAATAAGTTATTCCCTGAAGAAAAGTGAAGAGTCTGGAAACTGGAACGTATTCGGAAATTACAGCACCGGTAGCAGTGCGCCAACAATCTTTGAGCAATACGATTATTCAAAACAATACTTGAATGAGAATTTGAAGAATGAATTCGCTCGCAATGTTGAAGTAGGAGTGAAGGGAGCAGGCAAGATGTGGTTTGTTGAAATGAGTATTTACGATCAGCAAATCACAGACGCTATTGTTCCGAAGGAAACCTTGTTCAATGGGTATTATGCAACCTACATCAACGCCGGCAGGCTTGTTCAGCGAGGTATGGAGTTTACCGGAAGTGGCACTTTGGAGTTAGAGAGAGCTCGCGTTTATGGCTGGGTGAGCGGTTCTTGGACCAACTATGAATTGCGCGACGAGAGTGGTTCGGGAAGAATGCCGGGTATGCCTTTAGCTCAGTGTAACGGCGGATTTAATTTTACAGGGTTTTATGGATTTGGTTGGTCTGTTACGAATCAGTGGACAGACAAGGCACCGTTGAATTCAACTCAAACCGAATGGTCTGCAGCTAGAAACATTCTGAATTCTGAATTCACCTATGGACATACATTCATTAAGCGCGACGAAGTTGCAGGAGATTATGATTTAGTAACGCGAATTAGACAAGTTGGTTCTGTAAAAATGAATGTTGGAGCGAATAACCTTTTGAATACGAGTTACACCACGTTCTATCAGTTGAATGGCTTTGGAGGAAGGTTTTTCAACCCGATGGCGCGAAGAAATTTTTATTCGGGAATAACACTGAGCTTCTTCTTGTAAATTTGCAGCATGTTAAGAAGGGGCTTTTTCTTTTTGTTGCTCGTGTCGTTTGCAATGGTGAGTTGCGATCCCACTCCTATTGCAGAGGCGAATTTTGAATTCGATGAAAGCCTTCAATGGAAAAAGAGCGAGCCTGTTGTTTTGAAATTAGATATTCGCGAAAACGCTGAACCCTGCCAGTTGTTTCTAGATGTTCGATACACCACACTTTTTCCTTTCGATAAATTACAATTACACATCAAAGAGATTTCAGAGCAGGGCATTGTTATTCCTCGCGATGTGACAGTGGAAATAAAAAATCAAGACGGATTTGTCGGAGACATTAGCGGCGATATTGGCGACATTGAACGCGAGTTAGATTCGAATAAGCAATACGAAGATCACGGTGTTTATACCTATGAGATTTCGTTTAATCATCCAGTTGATGTGTTGTTGGGAATCATGGAGCTTCGATTAAGAGCAGTTCCAAAAGCGAAGAAATCATGAGAGACTTTAAGACATTTTCATTTCATACCTTGGGCTGCAAACTGAATTTTTCAGAATCGAGCACCCTTGCGCGGGATTTTCAAGAGCAAGGATACGGAAGAGTGGAGTTGGAGGAAGGTCCAGATGTCTTGGTCATTAACACTTGCAGTGTTACCGATGAAGCCGATCAAAAATGTCGCTACACTGTCCGCAGAGCGAAGCGTTCCAATCCGAATGTCTTCATTGCTGTAATCGGATGCTATGCGCAGTTGAAGCCCGAAGAGATTTCGAAAATTGAAGGTGTGAATGTGGTGTTGGGCGCGAACGAAAAATTCAATTTGATTGATCGAATTAAGGCGCACGACGAAACGGAAGGAAAAATATTTGCTGGAGAGATTAAGGATGTGAAAGAATTCATTCCATCATTTTCATCGGGAGATCGAACGCGAACCTTCTTGAAGGTTCAAGATGGCTGTAATTATTTCTGCGCATTTTGTACCATTCCTTTAGCACGGGGAAGATCGCGAAGTGCGAATGTGGAAGCTACGTTGGAAGAAGCAAAGAAGGCCATTGCGAGCGGTGCGAAAGAGATTGTTCTGACAGGAGTAAACATTGGTGATTTCGGAACAGCGCACAACGAGACGTTGTTCGATTTGATTCAAAAGTTAGACGAACTAGAAGGAATAGAGCGATACAGAATCAGCAGCATTGAACCGAATTTATTGACGAATGAAATCATTGCATTCGTTTCAACTTCAAAACATTTCATGCCTCATTTTCATATTCCGCTACAAAGTGGAAGCGACGATATTTTGAAAGGCATGCGTCGCAGATACAGAACAGATTTGTATCGTGAAAGAATTGAGTCTATAAAATCTGCTATGCCTCATGCGTGCATTGGCGTTGATGTGATTGTCGGTTTTCCTGGAGAAACCAACGAGCACTTCAATGAAACTGTTGAGTTCTTGAAAGATTTAGACGTTTCGTATTTGCATGTATTCACCTATAGCGAGCGTGCGAATACGACCGCCTTGCGCATTGAAGACATTGTCCCGATGGAAGTTCGTAATGAGCGCAATAAAATCTTAAGAATGTTGAGTGCAAAGAAGCGTTCAGCTTTTGATGCTTCGTTTAAAGGTCAAACAATGCCTGTATTGTGGGAGAACATAGATGATGAAAACATGATTGCGGGTTTCACACCGAATTACATCAAAGTGCGAAAACCCGCAAGTCAGTTTGTTTCGAATGAAACGAGTGAGGTTGAGTTATAGTTTTCTAAACCAGGTTACGTAAGGCATTGGAATGGTTTGGCCTTGAATATTTGCTCCCGCAACACATACTTGAAACGCTTTTCCATCACCTTGATTAATGCGAAGTCCAGGCATGAAAATAAAGAATGGCTTCGATTCCCTCGTTTCCAAAATAACAGCGGTTGAAGATTGTGAACTTGGATCAAAGAACCAATTGCCAACTGAATTAACTGTGTTCATAGACCCGAACATTGAGTCGAAAATGAAGCTTGTTTTTTCGCTTAGTCTGAGATTCATTCCAACAGATCCAATAAAACCTTTTGTCGCCGGTCTCTTTATATATTGGATAGAGGGGTATGGATTTCCAACAGTTGGGTAATAAGTTCCAGGGCGATACATCTCTTGGTTGAAATCAAACACACCGTATCCAACACCGAGTGTGAAGTTTCTGTCCCGGTCGCCATAAGTAACATTTCCAAAAGAAAGTGAAATCAGAGACTGAGGGTCAATGTATCCTCCATTGCCTGCAATTTCCCCGATAGAAAAATTGAGTTTTGGGTTCTTTGTTTGGAAACTGTATTTCGCGGCTAACGCAAACGGACTGCCGATCCATGAAGTCATAATGCCCACGTTGAAATTGTCGGCAACAGCGATGTGAAATTCGGGTCCCCAAAGATTGATCATATAATAATTCTCTCTTTTCTTAATCGGAAGAGCGTTAGTTGTGAAAGAGTATCGTGTGCTAAAAGGGTTGCTTTTAACTTTTTGATCATTGAGGATGATAAAATCATCTTCTTTAAAATTTGAAATAGATTTTATGTCGGTCTTTTTAATGTAAATCTTGCCTACACTTGTCGACTCAAAGAGCATCTCTCTTCCGTCGTCAGAAATAATGGTACCAGTATATTCATTACCATTGGTGAGTTGAACTACTTTTTTAGTGTTGTCTGGTTGAGCAAATGAAATAGAAGTAATGGCAAACAACAAAATGAGTGTGCTAATTAAATGTTTCATAAGGAAAGTATTAGTTGATTCAAAGGTAGTTAAATCATTTGCATGAAAGCATCTGACAACTTTTTAATGGCAATGGCTTTATCTTCTTTGTTCAATGGTTCTGGAGGACCGTATGGAGTTTTGTTTACATCAATGATGTAGATTTTGTTATTCCCTTTGTGACGAAGTACGTCGAATTCACAAAAATCTACTTTCATAGCCGCAGCGTATTTTTCAATTTGTGAAATTTCTTCTTCAGAAAAAATATCTTCAGGTTGGTGAAGTGTTGCGCGATGTGCTTTGTTCGTGAATCGGTTTTTCTTCGTTTTGAATTTCAAATACACCAAGGGTATTTTTCCTGCTATTACCGGGACACGGATATCAACATATTCACCGGCTTCATTGGTGTTATCTAGAACCTTTTGATAAACAGCATCTGTCTTTGGGAAAGAAACAGGACAGATAACTTCTTGTCCATCGTGAACTGCATTTTCATCACTCTTCTCAACTGCAACCCCGATGTATGTTTTTGGATTAAGGTTCATGGAATAACCCAAAGCTTCAAGGTGAACCACATGCACGCGCTCTTTTGAAATGTCGGGACAGTTGGCATTTATTATTCGAGTCTTCGAGTATTTTCTACGGAGTTCATTTGCACTTCCGTAGGTGGTATCTTCAAAATAGATGATCACATCAGGATTCGAAACAAACTTGTTCGTGAGTCGAGCTTTATTCATTCTCGCAATTTTCGAAAGGGTCGTTTTCTTACTCGGATAGGTAGGTGCTGCCACCCAAACGGGTAGTTTTCCTCCGTTTTTGAAATAGTAACCCCATTCCCGAAACAGACAAGCGATATCCTTGATGATTACTTCGAAAAAAGGCATGCCTTCTCTGTAGTTGTTTCTTAATCCCATGAGCTAAACAATTTAGGATTTAAAGTTTGAGTAATGAAATCATTCTTCAATGAACCGCGCGCAGGGGAATATTCTCTTCCATAAAAAATTATTTGAAGATGAAGTTTGTTCCAGCTTTCTTCCGGAAATAATTTCTTTGCGTCACGCTCAGTTTGTTCTACCGATTTTCCGTTGGTCAACTTCCAACGTGTCATGAGTCTTTGAATATGTGTGTCAACCGGAAAGGCGGGTACTCCAAATGCTTGAGCCATAACTACGCTTGCTGTCTTGTGTCCTACTCCTGGCAATGCTTCCAATGCTTCAAAGGAAGCGGGGACTTCTCCGTTGTGTTCGTTTATGAGTATGTGCGAAAGG
This sequence comes from Flavobacteriales bacterium, assembly GCA_044371535.1. GTDB lineage: Bacteria > Bacteroidota > Bacteroidia > Flavobacteriales_D > Sanyastnellaceae > CAIZGX01. Next base: position 40,698 of record JBILTL010000005.1, read on the forward strand.
TTAAAGATAGCTTTGCTTTTTGCCGGAGAAAGTCCACAGGGTTTAATGATCTCGCGTATTTCTTCAATACTCAGTTTTATCATGTCGAACGGATTGTTCGCTTGTTTGAATAGGTGAGGAGTGATAGTATTCACTCGCGCATCTGTGCATTGGGCCGAGAGTAGCACTGCGATAAGTAAGGTAAAAGCATCAGTATGATCCAGCGGAATTGGTGTTTCTGGATACAATCTTTCCAATTCAATTCGAACGAAATCAGCGGCTTCTTTCTTTCGCATTAAGGAATGAATTGAAATTGCGTTTTGTCCTTGGTGAAATACTCTCGCTTGGATTGTCCGTTCCAACGGACCTCAACGATATTCTGCTGATCGGAAAATAATTCAAGAAGAATGGTATTCCCTACGACCACTTGATTCGGTTCGAAATAACTTCCCTCAATAAACAAAGTGGTCATGTCGTTGTCAACGCTATAGCCCAAGAAATTCAGAACAACATTTCTTCCTCCCACTTGAAGGCTTAATTTATCTCCGATGTACTTCTTCACCAATTCGAAAACTTCAGGAGTTTGCGGATATAGTGAGTTGTAGCGATAGCATTGCGCTTCGATAGCATGTTCCAAATCGTCTGTGAAAATCTTCGATGTAATTTCTATTGCTCTGCTTTGCGCGTTAAATTCTATTGAAGTGTTACTTAAATAGAATTTATGCGTGATTGGTGCAGAAGCTTGAAGCGATAAAGAAAGTATAGCGAAGCAAAAAAGGACGACCGATTTCATATTGCCAAAATACAACGAATTCTTCTTTACGCCTTACCTTTGAAGCATGTTAAAATGCACATTGAATACAAATGAACTTGCAAAGGCCAAGTCCATAGTAGATAACGCGAAGAAAATTGTCATTTCCACCCACATTTCTCCAGATGGCGATGCTGTGGGTTCTTCATGCGCAATGGCGCAAATGCTAGTGAAAATGGGAAAGGAAGTAACCATAGTTCTGCCCGACCATGCTCCTTCATATTTGAATTGGTTGCCTGGCAATGAATACGCAGTGATATGCAAAGATCAAGGCGAAGAAACCGCAAAACGCATTGAAGAGGCCGATGCCATATTCATTTTAGATTACAACCACCTAGGACGAATTGGCGAAACCGTAAAGAAATTACTCGACGCTCAAATAGGAGTGAAGCCCTTCATTCTTATAGATCATCACGAACAGCCAGCAACGTTTCCAGATGTTGTTTATTCCGATACAAGTATTTGTAGTACATGTGAAATGGTCTTTCATTTTGCGGGTGCAATGGATTGGTTGGAACTAATTGATGCCCCAACAGCGCAAGCAATTTATTGTGGAATAATGACTGATACGATGTCGTTCCGCTTCCCAAGCGTTAGTCCAGAAACACATGAGATTGCTGCATGGCTAATGCGTAAAGGTTTGAAACCTCATGTCGTTCATGAGAATGTATTAGACTCTCAGCGTGTGGATCGCCTTCGTCTTATGGGTTATGCACTTTCAGAGTGCATGACCATTCTTCCAGAATACAACGCTGCGTTCATTGCTATTACGAAAGAGAAACTCGATCAATTTCAACCACAGTCAGGCGATACAGAAGGATTGGTGAACATGGCGTTAAGTGTTGAAGGAACAACTATCGCAGCGTTCTTTAGAGAAGATGATGACTGTGTTCGCATTAGTTTTAGAAGTAAAGGAACGCGTGATGTGAATCAGATGGCGCGCGCGCACTTCAATGGAGGTGGACACAAAAACGCTGCGGGCGCGCGCTTGCACGAATCGTTGGAACATACTATTAGCAAGTTTATAGAGTTACTACAAAAAGGAGAGATATAATGAAATTGATTTATCTGATTTTTGCTTTTACAGCAATTCTTATGAGTTGCGACAGTTGCTCGAACGATAAAAAGGTTGTTCAGCAGATGACGCAAGCGCAAATAGATTCGATGCTTCTTGCGCAGAATAAGAATTTTAATGCAGCGGAAAAGCAGCGGATTCAAAAATTTGTCACCGATAAACAATGGCCAACAACGGTTACAGGTACAGGAATTCATTATTGGATTTATGAAAATGGCGCAGGAGAAACCGTGAAATCGGAAGAGGTTGCAATGGTGGAATACGAAGTTTCGCTACTAGATGGCACTGTTGTCTATCAGAGCAAGCCCGGAGAAAATGTCCCAGTGAAAGTTGGTCGTGATAATGTTGAAAGTGGCCTTCATGAAGCTATTCAACTTATGCGCAAAGGAGATCGCGCGAAATTTGTTTTACCATCGTTTAGAGCTTTTGGTTTAACCGGAGAAGGAAAAATACCTATGAACGCTTCTGTGGTTTACGACATTCATTTGGTAGAAATTCAGTAATCGTTTTTTGTGTTTTAATTTGGTTTTTCTATCTTCATCGTGAACATAGAAAAACCGCACATGCTTAAAACAATTATTCTCCTGATACTCGCCCTTGTCGGACTGCCGCTTGTGGCCTATTACTTAGATCCCAGTTTAACTGAAACACAATGGCATCTTATTAAAGTAGGGGGAGGGTCAGCTCTAATTGTTGCTACACTTTGTTTCTTATTGGCCGAGTTGACGGGCAATTGCAGTCAGGTTGATAAAATATGGAGTGTTGTTCCAATCATCTATGTTTGGGAATATGCGCATCTGACAAACTATCATCCGCGATTTGTTTTAATGGCGGTTTTGGTAACACTTTGGGGAGCACGATTAACGTACAACTTCTCGAGAAGAGGAGCATACTCCTGGAAATTTTGGAGTGGTGAAGAAGATTACCGTTGGGAGGTACTTCGCAAAATGCCCATGTTTAACGCAAGATGGAAGTGGTCGTTGTTCAACCTATTCTTCATTTCATTTTATCAGAATATTCTAATTTGGCTGATTACTGTTCCTGCGATATACGCGCACAAGAGTTCAATGACTCCGCTTGGAACAACAGACTACCTTATTGCAGGCATTTTACTTTTCTTTTTAATTGTTGAAACAACCGCCGATCAACAGCAATGGAATTTTCAGAATGAAAAACATAGACGTATAAAGGCAGGAACAAATACCGAGTTGCCTTATTCAAGAGGATTTGCGCATACAGGTTTGTGGAAACTTATGCGCCACCCGAATTACGCGTGTGAACAAGCAATATGGATTACCTTCTTTTTCTTCAGTGGTAGCGGAAGTGGCAATTGGTTGAACGGAAGTTTGGTTGGAGCAGTTTTGCTCGTTCTTCTATTCCAAGGAAGCGCCGACTTCAGTGAAGGAATCTCGAATTCGAAATACGATTCGTACAAAGACTACATCAAGAGCACACCGCGCTTCTTTCCGAAGTTCTGGTAATTACATAAACTTTCTTAAAATCTTCGCCAACCACTCTTTGCCTTTGTATGGCGGATAGACAAGGGAAGTAGAATTGAAGATTCTGCTTACGTGAACTTCCGACTTTAAATGACAGAATTCAAGGAAGCCATGGTATCCGTGTGAGTACCCCATTCCTGAAAAGTTACTTCCTCCAAAAGGCATGCGCACATCACTAAGGTGCAAGAATACATCGTTAATGGTAACCCCACCAGACCAAGTGTTGCGCGTAATGAACTTGCGTTCGTTTCGGCTGTGCGAGAATACGTATAACGCCAAAGGCTTGTCTTTGCTGCGAATGAAGTCTACTGCTTCTTCAGTTGATTCGTATTCGAAAATAGGAAGTATGGGGCCGAAAATTTCTTCCATAAATACTTTTGTTTCTTTCGAAACATTTCCAACCACAGTTAAACCGAACAAACGTTCGGCAGGCTTGTGTTCTCCTTCGAAGAGAATGTCACCGCCTGTGTTTCGAACTTCTTCAACCATGGAAACCAATCGCGAGTAGTGCTTTTCAGAGACCACGCGCACCACTTCGTCGGAATTTGGTTTTCCATCTATTGTGTATTTCGAATGGTAATGCGTTTTTAAGTGTTCTACGAATTCCTTCGATTTTCCTTTTGGAAGTAAAACGTAATCGGTAGCGATGCATGTTTGTCCTGCATTGGTGTATTTTCCCCAAAGAATTTTTTTGGCTGCGTCTTCAAGGTTGTAATCTTTTCCAATGACAACGGGAGATTTTCCACCAAGCTCTAGAGTAACACTTGTTAGATTTTTTGCGGCAGCTGCCATCACTAATTTTCCAACAGCTGGAGAACCCGTGAAGAAAATGTGATTGAAAGGAAGCTCTGTCAATTGGACAGCAACAGCGCCGTCTCCAAGTACAACATAAACTTCTTTCGGAAGGAAGGTATCTTCAATAAAGTCTTTGATCGCTTCGCTAACATTAGGTGTGAATTCGGAAGGTTTTACGACGGCTGTGTTTCCTGCAGCAAGGCAAGAAATAAGTGGAGTCAGAGTTAATTGAACGGGGTAATTCCACGGTGAAAGAATGAGGCAAACGCCTTTCGATTCAACGTGAATTTTATTTGAAGCCAATGGGTTGGCGAGACTTATACCTGGGTAGGTAATAGACATCCATTCGCGAAGCTCTTTTCTCACAGATTTTAATTCCGCGAATATCAAAGAGAATTCCATCATGGAAGACTCGAAGGCATGTTTGTTCAAGTCAGTCTTTAAGGCCTGAGTTAATGCTGCCTCGTGTTTGTGTAATCCTTTCTCGAATCTGTTGAGAACTTCAACACGGTCAGAAACACTGCTGTTTTTATAAAGCAGTGCATGTTTTTTTTGAAGTTCTAAAATTTCCATGTTCATCATAATCTTTTGTTATTCGTGTTCGCGAATGTTCTTCGTTTCGTGTTCCGTAGGCTCGTCAGTATTCTCTTCTTCCTTCACATACCAACCTTCTAAGTTGGGTTGACCGGCATCTGACCAAGCACTCAACCACAAACATCCTAAGGAATAAACAGCGGAACGCATTCTTCGTTCAATTTGTCCATTTAAAAGTGCACTATACGCTTCAGAAAATTCTTTTGAGTAAGTGCGCACCTCAATGTTGTTGCGCATTTCATAAGCATATTTTTTATCGGAAGGAAAACGCGCCGTCAATTGTTCTTCAAACTTCAAAACTGAATCTACCGCGGCGTAGCTCTCTTTCAGTCGTTCCCAAATGAAATGCTGCGGAGCGGAAATGTATTCAGCTTGCCCAACAAAGAAATCGTATTGCGGAAATTGAATTTCGGGTACACGACTTTCCCAGAAACCGTGTATTCCTTTTTGATTGGTCTTTTGTCCGTTGTAGTTGGAAGTGGAATGAAGAGGTACGTGCACGTCGCCAACGTAATGGCCTATTTCAGCTGAAAGGCGTAGCACTTTGTTGACGTCCTTTTCCACAAAGGCTTTCACCAATTTAGAGTAAACGAAATACAAATTCCAAGGGACAATTCCGTGAGCGCGAAGGCTGTCTTCACCGTATTTCGTAACGGCGTCGTTCCATCGTTCTGGTATATTCTCAAAGGGTGAAGTTGAGGTAGCAGTCACATAGCGATCAACATCGAGGAAGTGACATTCCGCTTCACCTTTCACACTGTATCTTCTTTTATCGGGATCTACGCTATGTTCTATTAAGTAATTCATGTTGTACTTATAGAATCCGAAAAGATCAGGAGGCAACGTGTAAATAGCTAGTTCGTTAATTTTCTTGTGTCCGAAGAAGCCCCAATCTAAACAAATAGGAGGTTCGGGTTCTGAAGCGAATGTGCAGAATGGAAAACAAAGTATCCAAAAAATAAAGGACTTCGTTTTCATGTTGAAGGATTTACGCGTTGTCGATATCTAACTTCACCAACTTTCCATCGCGAAGAATTGGGATGCATGGAACTGTATCTAGTGTCAAACAATATTTCACGTCTTTCTGAATCTTTAGTTTCATTAAGCGTTTGCGGTGCGAGCTATAGCGGAGGAAGCTGTAGAAATTATCTCGAGCTGAGCGGTATAAGAATTTAGCAGAGATGGTGCTGTCTTCATTCGAAACGAATTTGCGGGTTTCTAGAAGTATATCGGCAATAGCACCTGCGCAGATGGTGTCTTCCAGATTCATTTTTTCTTTCCATCCGGAAGCAAGTATGAGAACGTTTTTGTTCTGTGCAATCAGCCAATTACTCAGATAGGTGAGGTTGTTCAGACAACCAATAACAACAATACTTTTTTCTTTAGCCACTTCAATGGCATTTGTTCCATTTGTTGTGGTAAGCACTACTGTTTTTCCAACTAAATCTGGATTCATAAAGGCATAAGGAGAATTCCCGAAATCAAAACCTTCAACCACTTGTCCATCTCTTTCTGCAGCGGTGATGTATCCTTTCGATTTGTAATCGACAGCTTTTTCAACCGAATTAATTGGAATGATTTCTTTAATTCCGCAATGAAGTCCTGTGGTAATGGCACTTGTAGCGCGCAGCACATCAATAACAACGACAATGTCGAATCCGTTATCGTACAACGGAAAGTGACTCGGGGCATAACATACTTCTACAATCTTTCTTTCGCTAAGTGCTGGCATAGGTTTTCAATAAGAGCCTAAAATTAAGAAAAGAAAAGGAAAGCAGCGAATTTGTTTATGCCATAACTAACTTCGCTTCCTAATCAGAACCCATGCGTGTCAACAAATACATAAGTGAATCGGGACTTTGTAGCCGAAGAGAGGCCGATAAGTTTATAGAAAGAGGTTTAGTGACCATCAACGGAAAGAAAGTTGGCCTTGGAGCAGAAGTTGGTCCCAGAGATGTTGTGAAAGTGAATGGTCGCGGTCTCAATCGAGAAGAGAAGCAAGATTTGGTTTTGGCTTTCAACAAACCTATCGGAGTTGTTTCGACCACCGATAGAATAGAGAAGAACAACATTGTTGATTACATAAGTTACAGCGAACGGATTTTTCCGATTGGAAGATTAGATAAAGATTCTCAGGGACTCATTCTTTTGACTAATAATGGAGACTTAGTCAACAAGATTCTTCGCGCAGGAAACAAGAATGAGAAGGAGTATGTGGTGAGCGTAGATCGTCCGTTGTTTGCTGAATTTGCAGAGAAGATGAGTCAGGGTGTTCCTATCTTGGGTGTTCAGACGAGAAGATGTAAAGTGGTTGTTGAAACGCCTTTTGTCTTTCGCATAACACTTATTCAAGGATTGAACAGACAGATTCGAAGAATGTGTGAGCACTTTGGGTACAATGTGACGAAGCTTGAGCGTACACGGATTATGCACATTGGATTGCAAGGACTTCAGGTTGGTGAATTCCGACCCTTGGAAGAAGAGGAGATGAGGTTGTTGAATAAGTATTTAGAGAAATCGAAATCTGAAGCACCCGAAAAGAAGGCTTCTTCTGATCCAGATAAGCCCAAGCCTAAACCCAAGCCAAGGCCTAAACCAAGAACGGGTTCTTCTGCTTCTTCACCCTCATCATCAAAGCCACGATTTAAAGCTGGAAGCAAATCACATGCAAAGCCAGGCGAACGCACCTTCCGCAACGGCCCAAGCAAGGGTAGCAGCAGCAGAGGTAATTCAGGAAAGAGTAGTCGTGGAGGTGCTAAAAGAACAGGAAGATAGGACTTAGTGTAAAAATTACACTAAGTAATTCAATCATCTTGTTTATCTTTGCTATAAATACATTTTTTTATGGCAAACATTGCGCACATTCATGCAAGACAAATCCTCGATTCGAGAGGTAATCCAACTATTGAAGTAGATGTCATCACTGACCAAGGCACTGTTGGTCGCGCTGCTGTTCCATCTGGAGCAAGCACTGGAATGCACGAAGCGGTAGAGCTTCGCGATGGAGACAAATCGCAATACCTAGGCAAGGGCGTTATGCGCGCTGTTCAAAATGTAAATGAAGTGTTGAACAAGGAATTGGAGGGTGCTTCAATTTTTGAACAGAACTTGATTGACATGGCCATGTGCGGAATAGATGGCACAGACAACAAAAGTGTTTTAGGAGCGAATGCAATTTTAGGAGTTTCATTGGCGGTTGCTAAAGCTGCTGCAGAGACTTCTGGATTGAGTTTATACAGATACATTGGCGGAGTGAGCGCGAATACGCTTCCTGTTCCAATGATGAACATTATTAATGGAGGCGCTCATGCTGACAATAAAGTTGATGTTCAAGAATTCATGATTCTTCCAGTGGGAGCTGAGTCATTCAGTCAAGCGCTGCGCATGGGAGCCGAAGTGTTTCATCATTTGAAAGCGGTTTTAAAGAAGCAAGGTCACATGACTAACGTTGGTGATGAAGGTGGATTCGCTCCAAACTTCAACAGCAACGAAGAAGCACTTCAAACCATCATGCAAGCCATTGAAGCTTCAGGATATAAGGCGGGAGAGGACATTATGTTGGGATTAGATTGCGCATCAACAGAGTTCTACAATTCAGAAACGAAATTGTATCATTTGGAATCTACCGGAGAACATTTGACAAGTGCACAAATGGTTGACTATTGGGCTGATTGGACAAGACGTTATCCGATTGTGTCAATTGAAGATGGATGTTCAGAAGACGATTGGGACGGTTGGAAGTTGATGACTGAAAAGTTGGGAGACACAACTCAGTTGGTTGGTGATGATTTATTCGTTACCAATGTGAATCGTCTTTCTCGTGGAATTGAAGAAGGAATTGCAAACAGTATATTGGTTAAGGTGAATCAAATTGGTTCGTTAACTGAAACCATAGATGCCGTGAACATGGCTCACAGAGCGGGATACACATCGGTAATGTCGCACAGAAGTGGTGAGACAGAAGATACCACAATTGCAGATTTAGCAGTGGCTTTAAACACAGGACAGATTAAAACCGGATCGGCTTCACGCTCTGATCGTATTGCGAAATACAATCAGCTGTTACGCATTGAAGAGGAGTTGGGTAAAATGGCTTACTACCCTGGAAAAAGCATCTTGAGATAAACTGTTTTTTAGGCATTGAAAAGGAGGACTTCGGTCCTCCTTTTTTATTTGCGGGAAGTAATCTACATTTTGATGTTTGTTAGAGCGGTGCTTTAGTAACATGAACATGTGTATATATCGATCTTTCATTTCTTAAACAAATTTTGTTTCCCGCAATCTTTGTTATAAGGAATGAAGAGGCCGGCCAACATATTATTCGTTATTCTACTTGTAGGATTTTCGTCAGTGAATGCACAGGTGCTAGACAGCACCTTGAATTCAATCAATAAGCTGTATGCCTTGTGGGAAAAGGGTTGCGCTCAATCCAAGGAACAGGCGATTTGGTCGGATTTCAAAACTGCAGAGGCGTCATGGCACTATTATAAACAAGACAGAATAAAACGTTAGCTCCTATCCGCGATACGCATTCAATAATTGGATATAACTTTCCAGAGTTGGGCATTTCTTTCGATGACAATGAAGAACCTCAAGTACTCGACGCATTAGATTGGGCGGAAAAAGAGGGACTTGTTTGGCCAGATTTTCAGGAACGAATTTACGTTTGCTCTTCGTGTTCAGGAGGTTTCTTAAGCTTTAGAGAGGTTTGTCCGCATTGCAAATCTTCTAACATTGATGGAGAGGATTTGGTTCATCATTTTCCTTGCGCCTACATTGGTCCCGTGAGCGATTTTCAAATGGAAGACTCGTCGGTTCTGAATTGTCCGAAGTGCAACAAGGATCTTCATCATATTGGGGTGGACTATGATAAACCAGTAGTAATTAACCACTGTAATAATTGCGATTCCATATTTCAAGACATATACGTCAAGGCGAAGTTGTGGTGCGTTTGGAACGTTTAGAAGAGACGCGATTGAAAAAGTTGGAGGATGGGATGTTGGTCCGGGTATGGATGGAGATATCTCGGTTAAGCTATGAAAGATGGGTTACAAAGTAATATTTGAATCCGATGTTGTATGCAGAACCAACGTGCCAAATACCTTCCAGAAATTAGCTAAGCAGCGATTGAGATGGGATAAATCACTCATTCGCTTCAGATTAAGAAAACACTTTGATGTGTTCTTGCCTACGCGCACATTTATTTGGAGTAATTTCTTTTCCTTCTTGGAAAACGTCTTTTACAATGTATTTCTAAATTTCAAATGGTATTTCTATATCGCAGATATATTATTGAACTCATTGTCTTTTCTGCCGTTTATTCTTGTGACAAACATTATTCTCTATGCTGTATTCAACATTTTGAAATATCTAATATTTAGTTTGTTCAGGCTTCGCCGAATGGAATCAGTTATGTACTTGCTTCCATATGCACCGCTGATGGTTTTTTACTTTGGTTATTTTCTTAGAATAGTGCGCACGAGAGCTTATTTACAAGAGCTTATTTTCAAATCGTCTTATGACGACAATTGGATCCAGCTAAAAGTTCGCGCGCCGCTAAGGCTCTCCGTATCTTAGGATTTATTGATTTAATTCAGGATATCTGTCGAGCATATCGTCTCGCTTCTTTTTAGATGCGTTCATAGAATAGGAGAAGCGTTTCTTTCCGTCTTCGAATCTCTTGTTTTCATCTTTAACATTTCGAATGATTTCAGTGAAGGCTTCGTCAGAGGTGCTAATCGTCATGATGTTAATTTTGTATTCAAAGAAGTACCAAGTGGCGCCATCTATTTCAATGTAAAGACGAAGGATGTCTCCAGATCGTTTTTTCTCAATCTCAATTAGTCCCTTGGTGTATTTGAAAATTTGCTTTTTGCCCATTGAAGCAACTCCAATTGGTCCCGTCGTTGTGAAGGTCTCATGCTTCTCGTTCCAAACCCATTTCAAATCTCCAAAGTAGAATAGCTTTTGTAATTCTTCAGGCAACTTCTTTAATTCCCCATCCAGGGCCATGTCGGCAATAACTTTGTCAGACTTCTCCTGTCCCAAAAATTCAATTATGCTCTTTTCAAATTGGGTCTTTGTCAGATCAATAGGGTCAAGGTTTGCGTTTGTGAATTTATCAGATAAATATTTCTGGGCGCCTTCATCAAATGGGAAATTCAGAAGAGTTGAGCTTTGTGCATTAAGAACGGAATCAGCAGTTTGGAATTGAACAGTTCCAACAGATTTCATAGACATCATTCCAAGATCAATGTTGAAGTCCATAATTCCATCACCGGTGAGCGCACAAGTTGTAGTATTCAAAGCAAGCAATTGCCCAGGCAGTTTAGGTTGACGGATTTTTTCTTTACTCCCAATTAAGTAAGTCTTTTTAAGTTTGTCGTAATATAAAAAACCAGACGATTCAATTAAGCCACGGTCGTTTTTATATGATTTAGCGCTTAAAAAACCAGGGTATATCTTCATTGGAGGCTCGTCTTTGATAATAACTCCGACGCCTAATTTGGACATGGACATGTCGCGCAAAGAACTATCAACAGGAATGTAAATTTCCAGTGGGTTTATTTCAGCATTGAACTTGAAGTAGGTTCGAGCCACGCTATTGCAATTGTGCAAAATGCGAACGCCTCCTTCAAATGTAAAATTCGGATTACTAGCATTTAATTTGAATTTTCCATAGTATTCAAATGCTGGAGATAAAAAGAATTGATCTTTTTCAGCAATCTCACCATAAGCTACGGTTTGGTATGTAGAGTCTAGTCGGAAATTACTGATATGTATTTTCTGTTCTTTCTTGTTCTCGTCTTTGTATATAATGTCACCGCTTCCTTCGTAGCGTTTTCTTCCATCGATTTTAAGATCGGCGTTGAAGATTTTATGGTGTTGGGTAACGAAATTACTAATGACCTGAGCGCGCTGAAGTCTTCTCATGTTGGCCCATTTCTCAATAACAACATAGTTGCTATCGGGCTGTACTTTGGAATCCGCAACGATGATGTAATCAATTTTTTTACAAGTAAGCAATGCGTTTTTCACATCGTATTTCGCGAAAGGAGATAAGAAGTTCAAACTGTCTTGATTTGGATCAATAGAATAGAAGTTGCTTCGCTTCTTTTCAATGTCGGTGTCAATCACAAGGTCGCTAGTGGCCTTGCGGCTAGATGACAATTCCATTTCAGCTTTATCCATAAACCAAGTAAACTGATCCATGAAACAGATATACAAATTCGTAGGGAATTCAATTTTTGTTTCACCACTGTTGCTCTTGAATACGCCTTTCCTCAGGTCGAAATCGACATCTGCGTTTACGTTATCTGTTTTAAATGCTAGACCAATTGCTTCGGCACTTGATTTAAGTTCAAATTGCGCAGTGTCTGCTAGAATCTTTTTGTTCTTTAAGTTGAAATGTTTAGATGAAAGTTTTGCTCCAACAAAATCTGCAGTACCATTTCCGCTCATGCCCTTGGGTTCAAGTCTCATGGTTCCTTTGAATACAGCTTCTTTCGCAAAGCATTCTATAGGGAACTCGTAAGTAGTCACTTCAAGTTTGTCCTTTTGAGGTAAATATGAAAGTTCTATTTTACTTGAATTAGCATCGGGCACATTGGCTTTTTTATTTCCTTCGTTCACAAAGGTTGATGCTGTTCCGAAAACTTGGGTAGGTATATAAGTAAACGATTCAGAGGTAGATGTTGAAGTCAGGTAATCTAGTTTTCCTTTTACTTTCAATCCTGAATTGTTCAAAGTAATATCTCCAATTGACTTAGCTTTTCCGCCGTATGCGCTATACCCAGCTTCGTCGGTGGTTACTTTAAAACCCAAACTAAAATCATCCACTAACACCAAAGGCTCTTTGATATCTGGAAAGATTCCCCCGCTAACAAGTGTTCCCGTGAATTTTAGATTTTTCTTATTGAAATTATCTAGCGAGTCTAATACAAATGGGTCAACATCGTAATAGAAGCTGTCTTTTTTGTACGCGCCTTTTTGAATCGTGTGTTTGTTCCAATAGACATTTGAACTTTTATTACAAGTAAGAATAGGGTAGGTAGGATAGTCTTTACTGTGAAAGCCACTTTTGTTCGTTGGATGGTCAATTTCTAAAGTTCCAGAAAGACCAGAAAGAACATTCTTCACACGAATTTTTGGGTAGTTTCCGAAGTTATCTGGAATACCTTCAAGGTCATCTACATATATCACACAAGAATCAACTTCAGCCATTTCAAACTTGAATTGATCATAAATGAAGTTGTATTTCGCTCCAATCAATTCGAAATTTCCCGTGTTTAAGCGACCACTAAAGCTGAAGTCACGACCCTTGTGCAACAAGATCTCACCGTTGTTGGGGTATATAAGTACTTGTTGTGAATCGCTAAGAAGCACCGTGCTAACGCCTTTGATCAGAATGTCACGATCCAATAAACTTAAGCGTGCATTTTCCGCGCGATTAACTTCTGAAATGAATTGAATGGCATCGTAGTCAGCCTTGCCTTTGATATTTTCAACATGCTTATATAGTTTTTCGAGAAGAACTATATTTCGAGTTTCTGCATCATAAATTATGTACCCTTTGTTGGTAAGGTCTATTAATATAGGTATCCACTGTTCGACCCCTGTATGCGCTTGCTTAGCAAATTCAATGGCGTTGAAATTATTGGATTGAAGGGCATCGCCTGTTCGCTTGAGTATATAGACAGGATGATCGCTTGAAATTCCACCCAATGTTGTGAAACGTTTTTTCTTGAAGTAATCGATAGATTCGAAATCGGCAAAACCTCCAGGTGTAACTCCAAATGATCCAAAACTCATGAAAGGCGCATCAATGTTCCATTTTAAAGTTTCGAAATACATTTCAATTTCATGGTAAGTGTTCTCAAACGGAGATGGTGAAATGCCCTCTTCTGTGCGAGATAACTCAAGGTCACGCGTCTTTTTAACGAAGAGAAAGAACAGGTCTGGATGCGATATGCTGTCAGAATCCAATCTTATTTTAATTGAGGTGTGCGCTCCTTTAATTCGATCATGGCGGATTTCGAAACGTAGACTTTGAGCAATTAACAATGGTTTTTTGTCTCTGTAAAAAGTTATTCGGGCGGGCTCTTCGGTAGTCCCTGTGCCTTCAAGTTTCTTTCCTGACATTTTGAACCCGCCTTCGTAATCAACATTTGGTACAATGTTCTTAATTTCAAGTCGCTTGTAATAGGATTCGAACAATGGATAGTCAGTGTTGTCCTCATTTTTATTAGACATGATTTTTTCGGTTAACTTTCCTTGAAGGGGTTGATCAAAAAACTCATTGTAGAACAAAACACTGTCTATTGAAAATTTACTCTCTTTAATACGAATACTATACGCCCCAATAGTCGCGTATGTTTTAGCGGGATCGTATCCTGCGCGCTGCCATGTAACCTTTCCATTTTTTCCAATAAATTTTTCTAGGGTTGGAAAGTAGTTCCCTGTTGTTTCATAGATCGCAGTGCTGTCTCCACGACTGTAACACTTTAAATTTAATGAGGAAAATTCAATTCGAGGCAACGAGTCAAATGCAAATCGGTACTGCATATTATCGGTCTTCCAGGCAATCCATTCTGTTTTGAAAAATGTTAGATCTTTGAAAAGGCCAATACTTGATTCAACAAATTCGCCGCCGAATTTTTTTAATTTTTTGTCGCTGTAGATCTTAATTACAATCTCATTCCATTCCAATAATTCAGATTCTGATTTTTGGGACACAGGAAATAAAATGAATGCCTGAATGTAATTGTCGAAGTCAGGAAATACTTTGCTCTTGGAATCTATAAGTAGTTTTAGCGTTTCTCTGAATTTCGTTTTTTCAGCGGTTGAATACACATTGCCCTCTAACCACATCGGAGCGAGTGTCTTTTCAATGAGTTGCTTCCCACTATCCTTTTTGTAGTCTTCGAATAATTTAGTTAGAAAGGATAACATCTTTTCATCTCCTTCTGGGAGTTGATCAATTTTTTGAGCGTGAATCCCAATGCTAAAAAGTATGCTTAAAAAAATGAGGGTTAGTTTCTTCATTGTCGCTGGTCTAGTTCCATTACAAGGTTAACGTTTTTTTTGCTCCAATCATTTTCTGAACTCTTCGAAAAAGAAGCATATTTTCAACAACGGCTCTCCTGATTATCGTGCCAAATTCATATCAGACTTCGTACCTTTGAGGCCTAATCACTTTTGCAATGAACAAAGAGGTATTTATCGTTTCAGCCGTTCGCACCCCAATGGGAAGTTTCGGCGGATCATTAGCTAGCGTATCAGCTACACAATTGGGTGCTACTGCAATAAAAGGAGCCCTGAATAAAATTAACTTGAATCCAGAGGAGGTTCAAGAAGTAATCATGGGTTCTGTTCTTCAAGCAAACCTCGGTCAAGCACCTGCTCGTCAAGCGGCTAAATTTGCTGGACTTTCAGACAGCGTGCAATGCACCACTGTGAATAAAGTATGTGCTTCAGGAATGAAAGCCATCATGATGGCTGCGCAAAGCATTCAATGCGGAGATGCAGATGTTGTGGTAGCTGGAGGTATGGAAAGCATGAGCCGCGTTCCTTTCTATTCAGAGAATTTGCGTTGGGGAAATAAATACGGAAATGTGACCATGACCGACGGTCTTGCGAAAGACGGACTGACCGATGTATATCACAATTATCCAATGGGAAATGCAGCGGAACTTTGCGCGAAAGAGTGCAACATCTCTCGCGAAGCACAGGACGAATTCGCTATTGAATCTTATAAGCGTTCGGCTGCTGCTTGGGCTGCAGGTAATTTTAATAATGAAATTGTTCCGGTTGAGGTTGTTGGAAGAAAAGGCGATGTTGTTCTTTTCGCTGAAGATGAAGAATACAAGAATGTGAGCTTCGATAAGATCCCAGGACTTCGTCCGGTATTCGCGAAAGACGGTACGGTTACCGCAGCGAATGCTTCAACCATGAACGACGGTGCTGCGGCATTGATTTTAATGAGCAGAGAGAAAATGGAAGCGCTTGGACTTACTCCATTGGCAAAGCTTACAGGCTATGCAGATGCAGAACAAGCGCCAGAGTGGTTCACTACAACTCCTTCTTTGGCTTTACCTAAGGCGGCTGCAAAAGCAGGTGTTAAGGTGGAAGATTTAGAGTTGGTTGAATTGAACGAAGCATTCAGTGTAGTTGGAATTGCCAACATGCAAAAAATGAATTTAGATCCTGCGAAGGTAAACGTGAACGGCGGTGCAGTTTCTCTTGGACATCCACTTGGATGCAGCGGAGCACGTATTGTGGTTACTCTTGTTCACGCATTGAAAAATCGCAATCAGAAATTAGGTGGTGCCGGTATTTGCAACGGTGGTGGTGGCGCAAGCGCTGTTGTCGTTGAAGCGGTATAATTCAAATAAATGAAATTAGTATTTCCAAAGCAAATCACACCTCGCTGGCTTATCTTTTCGATAGACCTTGCGCTGTGTGTTTTTGCTTTCATTGCGGCTTACCTTATTCGTTTCGAATTTGCTATTCCGAAGAATGAATTGGATCTGATGCTGTTCTTTGCACCAATCTATTTGGTGGTTCGAGCAGTGTTGTTCTATGTTGGAAAATCATACTCAGGCATCATTCGTTTTACGAGTACCCAAGAC
>JBILTL010000163.1:0-3705 GCA_044371535.1 Flavobacteriales bacterium
CTACAAGGAAGTATCGCTTTCGTGGTATTGAACTTTATTCGAAAAGGAATAAATGGAGCTTATCTCGTGCCACTTTCCATTGTTATTTTGGAATTTCTAGTGAGCGCAGCATTGCTCGTTTTCTTCAGGCTATCAATAAAATTCCTATACATGGAATTGAAAAACACCGGAGCAAGTAAAACGAAAGTAGTTGTCTTTGGAGCTGGGGAAGGTGGATTGTTGTTGAAAAGAACACTTGATCGTGATCGAAATTCGGCATTGAATGTTGTGGCTTTCTTCGACGATAACCAGCAGAAAGTTGGAAAGAAGTTAGAAGGTGTGGAGATTTTAAGTTCGAAGAAGCTCGATGATTTCTTGGCTTCGAACCAGATCGAAGAACTCATTATTTCCATTCCTGAAATTGCCAATGCACGCAAGCGTGAATTGGTGGATTTGGCATTGAAATACAAAGTCACTTTGAAGCATCTTCCGCATGCAAACAACTGGATAAACGGAGAGCTTAGCGCGAAGCAATTGCGCGAAGTAAAGTTTGAAGATCTTCTTGGAAGAGATGTCATTCAGATGAGCTCGAAAGAAGTGGAAAGCATTATTCAAAACAAAGTGGTCCTCGTCACAGGCGCCGCGGGTAGTATTGGTAGTGAATTGGTTCGTCAATGCTTGTTGTTGAATCCGGCGAAAGTTATTGCTTGCGATGTAGCAGAGACTCCCATGTTTTTATTGGGAAATGAATTGTCGAAATTCATTGATGAAGGAAAATTGGAAATGGTCATTGGCGACGTTCGCAATGAATTGCGCATGAGACGCATGTTTGAAGCGTTTCAACCTAAAATAGTTTTTCATGCTGCAGCGTACAAGCATGTCCCACTCATGGAAGACAACCCTGCAGAAGCCTTGGCAACAAACGTTTTCGGTTCTATGAAGGTGCTCGAAATTGCTGCGGAGTTTGGTGCTGAGCGTTTCGTTATGGTAAGCACCGACAAGGCCGTGAATCCAACGAATGTTATGGGAGCGAGCAAGCGCATTGCTGAAATGATTGTGCAATCGAACGTCACGTCGCTGATATGTGTTACTACACGTTTTGGGAATGTATTAGGAAGCAACGGTTCTGTGATCCCAGTTTTCAGAAAACAGATTGAAGAAGGTGGTCCTGTAACTGTTACGCATCGCGACATTACTCGATTCTTCATGACTATTCCAGAAGCGGTGCAATTGGTTTTGGAAGCAGGAGCAATGGGTAAAGGAAACGATATTTTCGCCTTCGATATGGGGCAGCAGGTGCGCATTTCAGATTTGGCAGAGCAGATGATTCGATTAAGCGGATTAGAGCCTGGACAAGATATAGAGATTCAATACACTGGGCTTCGTCCAGGTGAAAAGTTGTATGAAGAAGTTCTTGCAACCGAGGAGAATACAGTTCCGACGCACAACGAGAAAATTCTTTCGGCCAAAGTGCGAAACGTTGAAGCATCTGAGTTGAATGAGAAGTTGTCTCGTTTGGAAGAGCAAATGAATCTTCAAAACAACCAAGAGATGGTTCGTGTCATGAAGGAGATTGTTCCTGAATTCAAGAGCAACAATTCCGAATTTTCATTGCTCGACAATTAATTGTCATGGCGAGCTACCGAACAATTTTAACGGAGTCAGAATCGCTTTATAAAGTTAGCGGAAGTAAGCACATTGGAAAAACCTTTCGCGTTCATTCCGAAAAAGAAGCTAAGCAAATTATTCAAAGGCTTTGTGAGGAACACCCACAAGCCACGCATATATGCTTCGCCTATGTCTTAACCGTTTATGAAAAGTTGGAACGAAGTACCGATGATGGAGAGCCGAGTGGCACTGCTGGAAAACCGATCTTGAATCAAATTAAATCTGCGAAGCTCACGGAAGTCTTAGTAGCTGTTATCCGGTATTACGGAGGAACGAAGTTGGGAGTGTCTGGATTGATAGACGCTTATAAAAATGCATCGAGACTGGCACTAGAGGAGAGTGGAGTGGAAGAATGTGAAGTGGAAGTACAATATGCTCTTTCTGTTAGTCACGAAGAAACACCAGCCCTCATGAACGCGTTGAATCGACTTTCATTTCGAAAGATAAATACAACAGTTGAAATGAATTTTACCATCGAAATTTCCATCAAAGAAGAAATGGAAACACAACTGCTAAGCGTCTTGAAAGATCTTCGCTTAAACTCTTTGAAAGCGGAAAGTCTTGCGAAGCACCTTTCTTAGAATCTTCCTCTGGATCTTTCTTAGAATCTTCCACCGGACCTTTCATAGAACCTTACTTGGACCTTTATAAACCTTCCCCCGGACCTACGGAGTTGCAGGTGTATTCTCCTTGAAAAGCCATTGCTTGTCGAACGGCACAATGTACACACCTGAATAGTAGAAGTGAATAATTTCATCCGCCATTTTTCCTTTCTTGGCCATGTTCATGGCTCCTTCCTGACAAAGCCCAACACCATGGCCAAACCCTCTACCACGTAGGATAATTTCGTTGTCTAATTCTTCTATGTGGAAATAGGCCGATTTTAATTTTAAATCGGAACGCATGTCTTTGGTCGCTATAGTTGTGCTGTTGTGGACGTAATAAAACGGGCGCTTGTTTGCACTGCAATTCATACTTCCTGAAATACATTCCTCGGAATCGGTTACAGCTATATTCTTCGTTTTTAAATAAGCCGTCCAATCGGTCTTACTTATTCGTTTTTCCCAAGTGCTGTTCGACAACCCCATGCAGTAGGGGTCTTTCTTTCCAACACAATAGGACAAATTGGCTTTCCAAACATCTTGCGCATTGCAGGTTTGTCCTCCGCAGTTGCTGTGAAAAAAAGCTGTGATCAGATTTGCTGAGCTATCGACAATGACAAGTTTTTCTGTTTGCTTCATAGCTGTGAAAATGTCTTCGTCCTTTCTTGAAATACCGTGATACACTTGACAATGAGTTCCGTCGCAAACATCACTTTCGGCATGTCTGTCCTGATTGCGAAGCGCGTAAGTTCGGCTAAGTATTGATTGAACTTTGTAATATTCCAGAGGTTTGTTCGCACCGCCTTCGGCTTCAACGACACCAGCCACATAGTCTTCCACCGGCAGTGAGTTGATCACCTGAATTTTTTGTTCTTTCGGTTGAAGAGCAAACTCGCCTTCGTATTTGAAAACAAAGGACTTAGAATTTTGCATCAACGCAAAACGTGCGTCGTTTTTCAATGAAAAAAAACTCACCTTCCCAGTTTGAATAGTCTTGTAAGGATCTGTCTTCACTTGAATGTTTTTTCCATTCAACATAAACACAACGGTGTGCCTGCTGGGTATGTGAAGATTAATGGTGTCGCACTGAATGTGGAAACTGTCGGTAGCTTGAACGTAGAGATACGTCCATTTTTTCTGCGAAAGCAATTCCAGACGAACAACTTGTCCGTGCAATTGCAAGCACGTTAAAAGTGTGCAGAAAAATAGAATGCTCGTTTTCACAAGCGCTAAACTACATTCGGAAGAATTAAGCTTTTGAGCGACCTTCAATATTTTTCAACAGCAAGCTTGCCGTTAACTCGGTGGCTCCACCGTTTCCTAATGAGGATTTCAATTCAGCATAAGATTTCAAAACAGCTTCGCGTTTACTTCCGCCCACCATAACTGCGCGTAATTCATCTTCTGCTTGAGAGATATTCCATTCGTCTTGAATAAGTTCACGAACCGCTTCGCG
>JBILTL010000063.1:0-11470 GCA_044371535.1 Flavobacteriales bacterium
AAACAACAGTTATGAAAACGACTCGCAACCTTTTCAAAACACTCGATGAAGTAGTGTTTGAAACCCGAAACAAAATGTATGGCGCGTATACCCTTCGCAAAAACTACGGCCGCCGAACGTTACTCTCCACAGCCATGGGCATTTGCCTGGTTTCTGGATTTCTCTTCGTGCTAACTCTTTCCAATAAAGCGATTGAGAAAAAAGCGCCTGAAGTTCAGATGATTCAATTGGCAACTGTGCGACTGGACGAAATAAAAATTCAACCTAAAAAAGAGCAGAAGAAACAATCGCTCGTGCAGAAAACGCAAGGGGGTAGAGCAGAAAATCGAACCGTAAATGTGGTTGATCACACGACAACGAAGACGAATGTCTTTTCACGCTTCGGAGGTGTGGGATTGGGTGGAGATGACGAAGATTTCTTCGGTTTTCCGGAAGAACCTAACTTTTCGGTAGATACCACGACGGTGAAAAAGAAAAAAAATAACAATTTCAAAACATTCGCCCAGTTCATGCCCGAATTCCCCGGAGGAGTGTCTGAATTGTATGCCTTCCTTCAAGACAATATCTATTATCCCGAGCGAATGAAAGACCTCGGAATCGAAGGCACAGTCTATGTTTCATTCGTGATTGAAGAAGACGGAAGCATCTCTAGAGTGTCTGTAGAGCGAGGTATTGAGAACGGCGATGAGCTGAATAAAATAGCTATGAAAGCCATTCAAAAAATGCCAAATTGGATCCCCGGTCGTAGCGGAAATACGTCCGTTGCTGTAAAACAAACTATTCCTATTCAATTTTCACTTGTAAACGATTAAATTTGCACCCTATGCTGAAAAAGCCCTTGCTGATAAGCCAGATTATTATGGTAGGAGTTTTCGTTGGAATGGCCATCTTTTGTATGGCCTCCAGCGCGTTAGACAATACCTTACCTGGCCAAAGAAAATATTGGTTTGCACTTGTGCTATTCCTATATGCAGCAATGCGCGCAAGAAGAGTTCAACTAGCGTGGAAAGAACTAAAATCCGAGGAAACCACAAAATGAAAAAAATATTCTTCATAGCATTGTTTGGCGCGTTGCTCGCGAGTTGCGGAAACTACGACCAATCGGCTCCGGGTATTTCCTCAGGTGAATTAAAAATTGGTGTCGATGAGAGTTACAGCCTCATGATGCAGTCTCAAATTCCTGTTTACGAGCAGATTTATGACAAAGCGAAAATTAAACCTACCTATTCAACGGAAGAGGAGATTATTCGATTACTTCTTGCAGATAGCATTCAAGCAGCTGTTATCAACCGCCCTCTCAATCAAGCTGAATTAGATTTCTTTGCTTCGAAGCAACGTATACCTGAATCGGTGAAAATTGCGACTGACGCTATTGCTCTTATTATTCATCAGGAAAATCAAGATTCTGTTTTAACCCTTGATCAAGCGAAACAAGTTCTTAGCGGACAAATTACCAATTGGAATCAAATCAATCCTTCGAACAAAAACGGAGACATTCGAATTATTTTCGACCACAACGGATCGTGCAACGCGCGCTATGTGCAAGAGAATTTTTTGAACGGTGGTGCTATGCCAGCTAATTTCTTTGCACTAGACAGCACAGCTGCTGTAATCAATTACGTTCACGACAATCCGGGTGCAATTGGAATTATTTCAGTTAGCTGGATAACCGATCCAGAAGACAAGGTTACTAAGGCTTTCAGAGATAAAATTGATGTTGTTGGAATTCTAAACAACACCTTAACCGATCACCCCGAGCGCGTGAGATATCCTTTCCAAGCGTATGTTTTCGACAAGAGCTATCCGTTTACCAGAGATGTCTATGCTATTCGCACAGGATTGAAGGGTACCGTGGGGACAGGATTCATTTCTTTCCTCAATGGAGAGAAGGGACAGCTCATCATTCACAAAATGGGCATGGTTGCTGCTACGTCGCCAACAAGAGTTATTAGAATTAAAGATTAAACCTGAAATAAGTAAACATGAATATGAAGAACCTATTCTTTCTCCTCGTAGCCAATATGCTACTTCTTTCGTGCACTGCACAGAAATCAGCCCCACTAGTTTTGGATCCCGCATTCGATCCTATTCGCACTTCAACATTAAACGAGCGCTACGAAAAAGCACTTCGCGATTTAGCGGCTATGCCAAATAGCGCTGAGAAATTTGCGGTAGACGGATTCAACTATTTGGAATGGGCAATAGACGGAAAATTTATCGACGCTAGAAAAACTGCTGAAGCGAAACAAGCTTTCTTGGCAGGTGTTAAAGCCGATTCTCTTTTCCCTTTGAACTATGTTGGATTGGGTCAAATTGAAATGCGTGAAGGCAATGGCGGAAAAGCAGATACCTACTTCGCGAAAGCTAAAGGCATTGTAGACAACAAGAAAAACAAAGCGTCGAAAGACCTTAAGTACACCACTTACATTGCTATTGCAGCAGCGAACATCGCTGAAGACGCTAAGAATCTTGGTGCAGCTAAACAAGCGCTTGACGCGTTGGCTGAAGTAACCATCGAAAACACTGCTATTCGTCTTCAATTGGGATTAACCCTTGGAGATTACCAAAGCGTTAAAGAAATAAACAACCAATCTCCAGCTATTTCTGAATACAACAAATGTCTTGAAATTGATTCAAAATACGTTCCTGCTTTATACAGAAAAGCAAAGTTGTACCGCGGAGCTAAAAACAATGACGAAGCATTGAAATTCTTCAATGAAGCTATCGCAACAGATCCAACATTCGCACCTTCTTACCGCGAAAAAGCTGAGCTTTTAAAAGACCGTGCTCAATTCGAAGAGGCTATCGCAGCTTATGCGAAATACCTTGAATTAAACAACTCTTGCCGCGTTCAACAACGTTATGCATCGTTCTTCTTCTTAACCAAAAACTACGAGCGTGCAATCACTGAAGTGACTTCTGCAATGCCTTGTAACCCCGACAATCACACGTTGAATCGTGTTTTGGGATATTCATTCTTAGAATTGAAAAACTTCGCAGAAGCAAAAAATTACATGGACATCTACTTCGCAAGACAAGAAGTGAAAAACCAAGACGTTTCAGATTATGTGAACTACAGTAAAATTTCTTTGGGTCTTGCACAAGACAGTATTGCAATTGCCTATTTGGAAAAAGCTATTGAATTGTTCCCAGAGTACACCGATGGATACAATGAAATTGCTACCATCTATACCAACAAAGCCATTGCCTCTAAAGGAAAAGAAAACGAAGCGCTTCGTATTAAACTTTACAGCAAAGCTGCAGATTGGTACGAAAAGAAAATGGTGAAATTGGGAGCTGATGCGAAAGATCAATTCATTCAAGGTCAGATGTACTACTTCTCTCAACAGTATGTACTTGCAGACACTACCTTCCGCAGAAGCTCAGTTCGTTACCCTGAGGCTTGGTTCTGGGTAGCAAAAAGTCAAAACAAAATTGACCTTGCTTCTGTAACTGAAACGAGTCCAGCAAAAGGATTAGCGAAACCATTCTACGAAAAAGGAATTATCCTTGTTGGACAAGACCCTGAAGTTATTGAAAAGAATAAAAAGAATTTGGCAGAGGCTTACCAATACCTTGGTTTGTACTACGGTAATACTGGCGACATCAATTGTTCAAAATCAGCTTGGAACAAGGTGTTACAATTGGATCCAACGAACAAAATTGCCAACCAACTTTTGGTTACTCCTGAAACATTAGACGCTGAATTATTAGCAGCACCTGGAGATTGCCCATTGGTTGTTTATCCTGAAGTTCCGAAAGAATCGACTGAAGGAAACTAATCTCGACTTCCAAAGGCGTTAAGTGTTCACTTTTCGCTTTTAATAACTCCCAATACTTCCTGAAAAGGAAAGCATTGGGAGTTTATTTTTGAAGTACAATTTGTACTATGGAAAACGCTATGCGCCTGAAAGAGCTTTCAGAAGAACTTCACACCAACATCAACGAACTGTTGTCGGGCAACCTGTCGCCTGCACAAACTCAGCATTTGGTTGAATTATGCAGTGAACTCTACGAAAAACTTATTGTTCTTCGTTTCAAAGCGTTCACAGAAACACTGACTCCCGCTGAAAAAATGCAAGCAGTTCTTGAAACTTCTGAACCGATTAAGATAGATACCACTCCGATTTCAACGCCACCAGAATTAGCAAATCAAGTGAATTTGATTGATGCGATCAAGGAGGTGGAACAGGTTGTTGCACAAGATTCTTCGAAAGATGCAATTGCTTCGCAAGATTCTACGAAAGATGTTGCACAAGAAGCAAATGCTCTGCAAGATTCTGCGAAAGATGTTACACAAGAAGCAAATGCTCTGCAAGATTCTGCGAAAGATGTTACACAAGATGCTTCGCAAGAGGGTGATGATGAAGAGGGTGATGATGAAGAGATTGTATTTCAATTGATTCCGAATGAAGAGCCGGTAGCTGAAACACCTGTGATGACAGTCGTTATAGAGGCACCTGTTGAAGAAGCGCCTAAGGGAGAAGTTAAACCTATGGTTTCGTTGAACGATTCGTTCAAAGAAAATGCGAATCAGCAAGCGAGCATTGCAAAGAAATTAGAAGGTTCTCCGATTAGCGATTTGAAGAAGAATATTTCATTGAATCAACGCTTTCAATTTTGCAAAGACTTGTTCAAGGGAAATAACCAAGAATACGAAGTGACCTTGGAAAAATTGAACAATACGAATCGCGATGAAGCCATGCGTGTTCTTCAAGCCTTGAAAGATAAGTACAGCTGGAATCCAGATTCTATGGCTGCAAAAGACTTCACAGACTTGGTGAACAGACGTTACATGGCATGAAGCTATTCGTAGTCCCCACTCCTGTTGGCAACCTTGAAGACCTTACCCTGCGCGCTATTCGCGTGTTGAAGGAGTGTGATTTCATTTTATGTGAAGACACCCGAGTGAGCGTTCGGTTGTTGCATCACCTCGAGTTTTCAAAACAACTGGTAGCCTTCCACCAACACAACGAGCACCAAAAGCTCGATCACATTATTGAACGCATACAGCAATCGCAATCGGTTGCCCTTATCAGCGATGCGGGAACACCTGGCATTTCAGACCCTGGATTTTTATTGGTTCGTGCCTGCATTCAAAACAACATTCCGGTGGAGTGCCTTCCAGGCCCAACGGCTTTCGTTCCAGCACTTGTGAATAGCGGACTTCCAACCGATAAATTTATTTTCGAAGGGTTCCTTCCGCAAAAAAAAGGAAGAGAAACACAACTGAAGCGAATAGCAGAAAATCCTTTCACTTCAGTCCTATACGAGTCTCCACACCGCATAGTTAAATGCTTAGAACAGTTAATAAAATTCTGTGGTGAAGACCGACAGTGCTCTATCTCCCGCGAAATATCGAAGAAATTCGAAGAAACACGTCGCGGAACCCTTGTTGAACTTTTAGCGCATTTCAGCACACACGAACCGAAGGGCGAGTTCGTAATTGTGCTAAATTCGCATTCATGAATTTGAATCTTTCCCCTGAAGAAATTGTACGCAGAGAAGCACTCGCAAAATTGCGCGCGCTAGGCATTGAGCCTTTTCCTGCTGAAGAATTTATTACCACTTCAAACGCCGAAGAAATAAAGGCGAACTACGAAGAAGGTAAACAGGTTGTTGTTGCCGGACGTTTAATGAATCAACGTATTCAAGGAAAGGCAGGTTTCGCCGATCTTATCGATTCAAGCGGAAGAATTCAATTGTACATCAATCAAGATGCTCTTTGCCCAGGCGAAGACAAATCGCTTTACCAAGAGGTTGTTCGTCACCTTCTACACTATGGCGATTTCGTGGGTATAGAAGGAACGCTATTCACGACTAAGTTGGGTGAAATTTCAATACATGTTTCAGGATTAAAAGTTCTTGCAAAATCGTTGAAGCCACTTCCAATGGTAAAGACAGATGCAGATGGAAACATTTACGACGCATTCACCGATCCTGAATTGCGCTACCGCATGCGCTACGTAGATCTTGTTGTGAACCCGAAAGTGAAAGATACCTTCGTGAAGCGCACCAAGATTGTAAACGCTATGCGTAATTTCTTCAACGATAAAGGATATTTGGAAGTTGATACGCCTGTTCTTCAAGCGATTCCCGGAGGAGCTTCAGCTCGTCCGTTTATTACACACCACAACTCGCTAGATATTCCCATGTACTTGCGTATTGCGAATGAGTTGTACTTGAAGCGCTTGATTGTAGGCGGATTCGATGGTGTTTATGAATTCAGCAGAAACTTCCGTAACGAAGGAATGGATCGTACGCACAATCCAGAATTTACTGTAATGGAAATTTACGTAGCCTATAAAGACTACAACTGGATGATGAATTTCACCGAGCAAATGCTTGAGCACGTTGCTATGGAAGCACTTGGAAAAACCGAAGTTCAATTCGGAGAGAAAACATTAAGCTTTAAAGCTCCATTCGCGCGCGTTACCATGACCGATGCGATTAAGGAATACACTGGGTTTGATATCACCGGAAAGTCCGAAGACGAGCTTCGTGCGAAGTGTTTGGAGTTAGGTTTAGAAGCAGGAGAAAATTTAGGAAAAGGAAAACTCATCGACACCCTCTTCGGTGAAATGTGCGAGAAGCATTATATTCAACCGACGTTCATTACGGATTATCCTGTAGAGATGTCGCCTTTGTGCAAGCGTCACCGCGAAAATCCTGAACTTACAGAACGTTTCGAATTAATGGTGAACGGAAAAGAATTGGCCAACGCCTATTCTGAATTGAACGATCCTATTGATCAGCGCGAACGCTTCGAAGAGCAAGCGAGCCTTATGGAGCGCGGCGACGATGAGGCCATGTTCATTGACTACGATTTCTTGCGTTCGTTGGAATACGGTATGCCGCCTACTTCAGGAATGGGCATTGGTGTAGATCGCTTGGTTATGATGATGACCAACAACGAAAGCATTCAAGAGGTGTTGTTCTTCCCGCAAATGCGTCCAGAGAAGAAACAAGAAGGTCCAGATGTAGCGTCTTTCGAAGCGAAAGGAATTGAAGCCCATTGGATAGATGCTATTGTGAACATGGGATTCCTTTCATTGGATAAATTGAAAGAAACCAAACCAACAGCATTACACCAAAACTTGAATCAATACCGCAAGAAGAATAAGCTCGACGTGCCTGCTGCGCAGTTGGATGAGATAATGATGTGGTTTAGTTAAACAACAAACGCACACTCATATTTCCGGCGTGAACAATATCACGTCCGTCACTCTTCCTTCCATTGTAATTCAATGAAAGTTGTAAATTCTGATTGATTGTTTTTCGCCAAGCGCAAGCAAGCGTGAGATTGTTTCCCGCTTGCAATCCGCCTAAAGCGTCATATACAACGGGTCCCGTTGCATCGCCTTCAAACTGAATGCGTATATACTTCACTTCGCTTTTGAAGAGCTGTCCGTTCTTGGATTCCACTTGTCCGTCTGCGCCAAGGGAAAGACTTCGTGCGTTGAAGGTTGCTTCGCTTGCATTTCCGCTTCTAACTGCAAGTTCTCCTAACACTGCAAATCGTTTGTTGTTTGTAGGTTGAAACGCGAACGAAGGTGTAGCAGTTATGTAGGAGGAAGTGAAGTTTCGCGTCGCTAGAAAATCGGATGACGTTTCCTTCTTTCCTGAAGTCACTTGAAGTAAAACTTGCGTACTCGATTCGATGGATTTTCTGAAATTCAGAATTTGCGATTGCTCAACACGTGTTTCAAATCCGGAAAGAAGAAACGCTTTGTTCATGACTTGTTGTGTGGTGAAATCGGCACTGAAGTTTGGATCTGACTTGCGATAAAACAACGTACCGCGCAAGACATTTCCAGCAGAAACTAAATATGTTTCATTGTCATACAAAGGCGAAATATGTTCCAATCCTCCAAAGGAGGACTTGCGTTCAGCACGGCTCATTAATTGCGTGCTCCATGACTTCAGCGTGTTGTAAAGAAATGTGTTTTTGTTTTTCAATTGACGCGGGTTCACGTTCAAAGAAGAAGTAAATGATGTCGTGTAGATACTTTGGTACTCTGTTGTTTGAACAGGCAAGCGCACGTAGTTTGCTTCGTAAGCAAATGCTGCAACTTCGAATTCTGAAAGTTCTTTAACCCCGTTATCATTGTAGTCGTTCCATACGTACACGCCCTGTCCTGCGGGCACTTCAGCATAGATGAAGGCTTGCTTCGCTTCAAGACCACTCGATGTTTCATAGAACAAATTCATTTGAATCCATTTGCTCTGTGGCGTGCGAAATTCAACACGTCCCAACAGACTGCCCAAGGGTTTAATGAGGGCCAAACTATTCAAAGAAATAAGCTGTCTGTTACTTGCAGTGACTGCGAAATAACTTCCTCCCTTCGTTGTGTTTCGGAATTCAACACCGTAATTATTCGCGGTTGAAATGGGCGTCACACCATTGCCAATGAACGCGTGATCTTTTCTATTTCGAACAAATAATTTGAATGCACGATGCGTAGTATCCGTTGAACGGAAGTATGCTTCACCGTCGAAAAACTTATAGGACTGTTGTGCGACAGCAAACGTGTTAAGCTCCTGCTCATCGCGAACTCCAAAAGTAAAACGCTTGCCTTCCCTGTAAAGATGAGCCTTCTGGCGAATGAAGGAAGATGCTATTGCACCGTTGGTTTCCAAAGCAGATGCATCGATTTGAAGTTTTGTGCGTTCAAAGAGATTCGCATTCACTAAAACTTTTGCTTTGTTCGCTTCGAAAATATTTCCAATTTCATAATGCGCACCACTTACGGTGATGTGCTTTCCCGCGTCGATTTGCCGACTCACTTTGGCTTCAGAAATCCACTCGCTCTCGCCGTTTCTTATAATGGTTTGCACGTTCCAGTTTCGTTCAAACTCAACTTCACGAAAACGTTCTATGCGTGAAAAAGTAGAAGACAGATTCTCTGTATTTAGCTCCCAGAGCCATGCACGACCTTCCTTCCCTCTTGATATCTTCTCTTTGACATTGGCCTTAATTGCAAAGCCTTGATTGTTCCGATCGTTCAAATTGGAAAATGTATTGGCATCGACATCGGAATAAGCGCCTTCAACATTCATAGTCCAAGCGTTCTTTTCTGTTCCCCACTTCGCTGTATGTCCAGCCACAACCATGCGCTGCTTTCTTGGTGCGGTAAGTCGTTGAACCGGTTCGTAGTTTCCTTGTTTTATGCCGTCTATAGGGGCTACCCACTTAAAAACTTTTCCGTAAGAAGAGAATCCGTTTTCAATGTAATTCCCGTTTCCATTTCCAACAAACGTAAAATTCGCTGTGAAAAAAGCAACCGCTGCATCCGTGGAATAAACCAAAACATTTGTGAATGAAAGCGTATCTACTTGGGCATACATAACCCGATCTGACTGGAATCCAGTGCTATCGATTCCACTTACCGTTGCGCCTGAAAATGCATCACCTGCTTGCGCAAGCGTAACACGATCTTCGGCAGTTAGCGTTTGAAGCAACGGTTGATTCTTCGCGTCGAGCTCCTGAAAAAATTGAATGTAAGTTGTTCCTTTCTTCGTGGTGTATTCGAAGTCGGCAGTAACTAGCGGACGTGCATATTGACGGTCGCTGTATTGAAATTCAACTACGATACGTTTGTCTTTTGTAATTCGATTTCGCGGAGTGAAAATAATTTCCGCTGTGTTGTAGTCTATGAGGTAATCTTGATCTTGTCCACGAATGAGTTTCTTTCCATCGATGTATACATCTTCGGTACCACCGAGAACAGTGATGTACGTCTCGCCTTGCGCACCCTGCAAGCGATATGGACCCTGACTTCCTTCTATCCCTTGAATACTTTGCCTGTTGAATTTACCCTTCGAAATAGAAACGGAAGCTTCACTTTTCAAAACACCCTCAGACCATATTTCGCATGTATTTTGAACGAATAAACCCAAACCGCGCTTCGTGTATTTCATGAAGTAATGTGTGCGAAGAGGAAGAGTAAAATCTCCAGCGATGATCTTGTTTCGTTTATCGGTCAATTGAATGAAGACCTGATCGAACTCTTGAAATTGCTGCGTACTTCCAGAAGAAGAAACAGGAATGTTGTTGTCGGAAATGGAAGCAAGCAATTGAAAACGATTGGCTATTTTTCCTGTGAGTTGAAGATTCAAGGAAGACTGAACCCCCAGGTCTTGTTGATTTCCCAAAGACACTCCGCGGGTGATAGATCCGCTCTTCTGAATTGCATCGTATGAGCGCTCGGTTTGCGGCGCTTGAATGGTACCGAATTGAAAAACATCGCGTTTTCCATACTGCGGCTCATACGTCTGTAGAAATGCATTGTAGGGAAGGTTGAGCGTTTCGTAATTCACCCAAAGGGTATCACTCAGCAGGGTATCGCGCAGAAGCATTTGCGCATGAACGGTGTAGCGATATCCGGATTTTAATACTTCATTTTTATAAATGACCTGAATTGAACTCGGACGAACGATGGAGGTATCGAGCGATATACAATTAACATTTGGAAGAAGGACAATTGTCCTTTTCGACTGAGCAAACGAATGAAGCGAAAGCGAGACGCAGAATAGAATGAGCAGCGATCGCATTCGTTAGATTTAATCTTTAATGTTTACGACGCAACGTTCTTCGTCGCACTGTTCGATCAGCTGAGCGTATGTCAAACCTTTTAAATCCGACTTCAGTAAATCGCGCTTTTTCTTGGAATAATCACGTAGTACTCTTCCTTCACAAAATCTTCTAATCTGATCTTCGCTTTCCAAAATAAGTTCGGGCACTTGCACCAGGGCTCCTGCTTCATCTTTCGCAGCCATGGTGAAATAGCACGAATTGGTGTGCTTCACGACACCTGTTTTCGGATTGAGCGATTCAACGCGAATGCCGACAATCATGGTTGTATTCCCTACATAGTTCACGGACGCTTTGAACGAAACAAGTTCGCCTACTTCCACTGGATTTAAAAATTCTACTCCTTCCACGGCAACGGTAACGCAATAGCCTCCAGAATGTTTTGCAGCGGCCACATAAGCCACTTTATCCATAATTGAAAGAAGAATACCTCCATGCACTTTTCCGCTAAAATTAGCGTACGCAGGAACCATAAGCTCCGTGATGGTAGTTATTGAATTCTCGACTGTTTTCGCGTTCATGTAGCGAAAATACAAGAAGCTCAGAAAATACGTTACACTGAATTAAATAGACTTGAACAATTTCAAAACAATCCCGTCGGCCAATCCAAATTTCGGCGCGAATATTTTTTCAATATTCGCTGTATTTGCTACTTGCGTGTAGAGATTCAAAGCAGGGACAATAACGTCGGCCCGATCAGGACGAATAGCGTATTTCTTAACGCGTTCATGAACAGAAAGCTTCGAAAGGTTTCGTAACAGCGTCTCTAATTCTTTTACTGCTATTGGTTCACGCTGTTTCTTTTCCAACATTTTAAACGCTGAGCTAATGTTCCCTCCTGTGGCAATGGCCTCGTAATTCAAATTCGAATTGAGG
>JBILTL010000079.1:0-9374 GCA_044371535.1 Flavobacteriales bacterium
CTTTCGGTATTTTCTCCTGGTCGTTAATGAGCATACGGACCGTTCCTATCTCGAAGGATTGACTGTGCTTTCGTTCGAAATTTTCGATGATGGTTAACTCCGTGCTTCCGCCGCCAACATCGATAAACAAATAATTTTTTGATTTTGGAAGATCCTGTTCTTCAAAATTTGCAAAGATGATATCAGCTTCTTCTGCTCCGGATAGCACATCTACGGTCAACCCCGTCTTTTTCTTAATTGCATCTACAACATCTCGCCCATTCTCAGCGCTGCGCATAGCGCTTGTTGCACATATACGATAGTGATCTACACTAAGAGACTCTATGATCAAACTCAAACCCACTAATACTTGGGTAAGTTGAATTTCCTTCTTGTCTGAAATTCTTCCAAACGTAAAAACATCTTCACCCAGACGGATGGGAATTCTGGTGTGACTTATTTTGTCTTGTTCAATTTTTCCCGAATCGTAAAAAACTTCAGCAACAAATAATCTGATGGCATTCGAGCCAATATCTACGGCGGCTAACTTCACTCCAATCTTTTTTCCAAATTAAACCTTCACAGACTTGGCTTCCAAATATTTTTTCCATGCAATCTGGGTGTCGAAAGAATTCTCTGCATCGAGAGGATAAATATACCCGTTCATATCTTCTTTTTTCAATGATCTTGCTTTGGCGTGTTCTGAAAGCTGCATGTTCAACCAATCGGATATTTCTTGTTGTAATTTCTTATCGTATATGGGCGTTAGCACCTCTACGCGATAATCGAGGTTACGCGTCATCAAATCGGCGCTGCCTATTAGCATGGTCTCGTCTCCATTGTTATGGAATACAAGAACACGACTGTGTTCAAGGTATCTTCCAATAATACTTCGAAGCTCTATATTCTTCGCTTGCTTCTTGTTAGCCGGCACGAGTAAACAAACTCCACGAACAATGCATGTAATTTTAACCCCAGCCTCAGCAGCATCTAACAGCTTTTTAATAACGTTATCGTCAATCAAATTATTCAACTTAATAAGTATGGAAGCAGGCTTACCTTTCTTCGCATGATTCATTTCCTTTTGAATCAATTCATTCAACTTCCTTCGTGTATTGAAAGGCGAAACAAGCAGGTGACGGAATTGCGGACGGTTGTAGTTCGATTCGAAGAATTCAAATAGTTTTCTCACTTCTCTTCCAATTTCTAGGTGTGCTGTAAGCAATGTTGTATCTGAATAAACATTCGCCGTTTTCTCGTGGAAATTTCCTGTTCCTATGTGAGTGATTCGTTCGGTTACACCGTTAATTTTTCGACTAATCTGAAAGATTTTGCAGTGAACTTTCAATCCTGGAACACCCGGAATAACTTCCACTCCAGCTTCTTGAAGTATGCGCGTGATTTCTATATTGTGCTCCTCATCGAATCGAGCTTGCACTTCTACGATAGCAACGACGCGCTTTCCATTCTTTGCAGCATTCACGAGTGCGTGAAGAATGTGAGAGTCACTCGCAATTCGGTACATGGTAATGCGAATGGTTCGAACCAACGGGTCAATAGCCGCTGCTCTTAACATATCCAATACATGTGCAAATTTCTGATAAGGGTAATGCAGCAAAATGTCTTGCTTCGCAACCGTATCGAGAATATTTTGAGATTTCTCTAATACCGCATGAGTTAGAGGCGGTGAAGGAGGAAAATTAAGTTCGGGTCTATTGAAGCTTGGTATTTTCATAAAGTCTCTTTTGTTGTGGTATCTACCACCTGGAATGATATTTTCCGCGTCCTTAATCTTTGTCTTCAACAATAAAAAGTCGAGCAATTCTTTAGGTAGTTTTCGATCGAAATTCAAACGAACATAATCTCCTTTATCGCGTTGCTGTATACTCTTCGAGATTTTATCAAAAACACTTTTCGAATAGTCCTGCTCCAAATGATATTCCGCATCGCGTACTACTTTTATGTCGAAGGCCTTTGCAGTTTGCACTTTGAATACACTGAAAATTTTACGTAGCGACAAACGAATAACATCTTCCAAAAGAATTACATCAATGGAACCATCTTCCGTTGGAAGAATAACAAAACGCGAGATAGTGGTCGGAACTTCAATTAGTGCGTGTACCTTTTGTTTAGTTTTTGAAACGATGTCTACAATGAGATAAAGCTCGTTGTCCTTAAGTGGAGGAATATTGCCTTTCGGTTTAAGGATAATGGGAATAATATGGTGGCGAATATTCTCTTCGAAATACGATTGAAGGAACTCTTTCTGAACCTTCGTTATCTGATTTTCACTTTTGAAGTGAATCCCCTGCAAGGCTAAATTTGCCTTTGTGTTTTCAAACGTTTTATCGAATAGTAATTGCAAATCAATAACACGATCGTGAATTTGCTCCAGTTGTTTTTTCTGAATGGATGCTGCAGAAATATTACTCTTTCTTAGTGACTTGAGTTCTCGTCTTAGTGTTGCAAAACGAACTTTAAAAAACTCATCGAGATTATTGGAAAAAATTCCTAAAAAACGCAGTTGCTCTAGAAGCGGATTTCGCATGTCCTGGGCCTCTTGCAGAACACGCTCATTAAATTGCAACCAAGAAAGTTCTCTTTCTATTCCAATTTTTCTTTTTTCCATAACAGCAAAAAAACACCTTCAAATGAAATTGAATGTTAAGGAATAGAAAACTCGTTGTGAAGAATTAATCTTCAACTACGAATCGCACACGATTAACCCTTGCATCTTCCGCACCTTCTATGAAATAAATACATGAAGAAAGGTTTGAAATATCAAAAGAAGTAACTTGATTGACTTGCACTATGAAATTTTCCGTCAATACTCTTCCTGTTTCATCGGTAATTCTATCCAAAATCCCAAGATAAGTTTGAGAGGAGAAATCTAGTACTATTCAGATATTATGATAATTCTAAAACAAACTAGTTTTTGTAAAGTCAACGTAAGGATTACATCAAAAGTGTTAAGTAATATCTAGCGCAAAAGTGCCCTTAAAAAAATACCCCCGCCGTGACTCGAACACGGATTAGCTGTTTAGGAAACGGCCGTTTTATCCTGTTAAACTACGGGGGCATGAATGCAAATCTCGGTATAATTCGAATGTAGAACACAATTCATCATATTTTTGAAGTATGAAACAATTTGCACTCTTTCTAATTGCCCTTTGCACGATTGCTATTTCCTCGTGTCGAAAAGACCTCGATACCAAATGTAAATCATACACGCGCGTGACCGTAACCAACTTGTTGGGTGCTGAACAATTCCATTTAGACAGCACATACACCAACGCAGCCGGAGAAGACTATCGCGCTTATATGCTCAAGTACTATCTCTCCCACATGTCCCTGGTGAATGAAAACGGAGAGCGTGTTGAATTGTATGCTCATGAACTAATTGATCAATCGGTTCCCTCTTCGTTGGAACTTGGAGATGTTGTAATCCCAGACGGACATTACACTTCGCTAGAATTCAACTTAGGAGTTGATTCACTTCACAATCATTCGGGAGACCAAGGAGGAGATTTAGATCCGATGTATGGAATGATTTGGACCTGGAACACCGGTTACATTTTCTTCAAGCACGAAGGGTATTTCACCTCAAGTACTTCCGGAACTGAACAGCCACTGATCTATCACTATGGGACAGATCGCGCATTGGCACCAATCTCAATACCCTTGGAACTTCACGCAGACCGAAACGCATCTGTGATCAATCTTCAATTCGATTTGAACAAATTGTATAGTAATCCCAATACAATTGCCTTCACAGGAAACAACAATCACCAAAGTTTATCCACTTCAGACATTCCATGGATTAACGCTCTTCGTGCGAATTTTCCAAACGCATTTTCGGGTAGCGCATTCGTATTCTTACAAGAATGAAAAAGTTCATTGTTGCAATAGTTTTTGTTTTTCCTCTTCTCTTTGTTGCTTGCGACAAATGCGAAGACGAGACTCCTACTGCAACACCCTACAACCTTGTCATTCCGGAAGGACTTCCACCTATGAACATTCCTTCCACCAATCCACTTACGGTTGAAGGAGTAGCCCTTGGAAAGCGTTTGTTCTATGACCCTATTTTATCTGGAGACAATACACAGAGTTGTGCCAGTTGTCATTTACAAGAATACGGATTTACAGATCCGAATCAGTTTAGCATAGGCATAGATGGCATTCAAGGAGAACGAAATGCCATGCCTCTTATAAACTTAGGGTGGCAAACGAAATTCTTCTGGGACGGCGGTGCAAACGGAATGGAAAGTCAAGTTATGGGTCCCATTACTAACCCCATTGAAATGCACGAAACAATGGCAAATGCCGTTGCTAAATTGAATGGACATGCGGAATATCCCGAACTATTTAAAGCAGCATTTGGCAGTTCCCAAGTGACTTCTCAAAACATCATGCGTGCCATTGCTCAATTCGAGCGGACACTCATTTCTGGAAATTCAAAATACGATCAATACATGCGCGGAGAAGTTCTACTAAGCGCTCAAGAATTGAATGGAAAGGCGTTGTTTGAAGATATGGACAAAGGTGACTGCGTTCACTGTCATTCGATGGGATCAACTTTCAGCGACTTCGAATTTCGCAACACTGGACTAGATAGCATTTCTGTTGATGAAGGTCGCTTCCGCATCACCCTTAACGAAAGCGATAAAGGAAAATTCAAAACACCTTCACTTCGAAATGTTGAGTTAACAGGTCCCTACATGCACGATGGTAGATTTCAAACTTTATTGGAATGTGTTGAGCATTACAACACGGGATTCCATTACAGTGCTAACCTCGACCCGAACTTATACTTCGCAGTAAAAGGAAGAATGACTCAGCAGGAAATGGAAGATATCGTTGCCTTTTTGAAAACGCTAACAGACATGGAGTTCGTGAATAATCCTGCCTTTCATTAAAGCTTCTCCAATCGCTTCACGACCGTTCCGAAATTCGTTTCAACTTGAATCACATAGACTCCGTTCGCTAACGAACTGAAATCAAAATCGATTTGGTTTGAACTTTTACTCGCAGGAACATTTTGAATTCTTCCTGCTAAATCAGTTACGGTGATCTTCTCAATTTCCACGATGCGATTGAATGAAAGTGTACTGCTATTCGAAGTTGGATTCGGGAAGAATTTTATATCCTCCAAAACATTTTCTTCCACTGAATTCACGGTGCATACAGACACGTTGTCGATGTAGAAATTATTTCCCCAATGTCCTCTGTTTTGAAACGCAATGAGAACTTCATCATCTACCCCTACATACTGCTGAAGGAAAATTTCCTCTGAACGCCATTGATCGGCAGTTGGAATAAAAAAGTCTGTCGTGTTAGGTGCAGTGGCTAACTCTTGTCCTCCTTTAACATACATTTCAGTCCACGTATCACCACAATCCAAGCTTAATAAAACAGCTAGCGTATCTGTGTATTGACCGCCGTACTCGGCATACGCAACATTGAAGTCAATTACCCATGTTCCTCCACTCCAAAAAGTAATTTGCTTTTCAAGAATGAGTTCATCTCTATTTCCAGCCACATCTACCCAATAATTGGGGAATGTTAATGAATAGGTTCCTTGACCAACTGAACTACATTCATTGCTCAACGAAAATACATCACCTCCCCCAGTACTGTGACCGAACGTCCATTCGGTCGGAATAGTACCACTCTCAAAGTCCTCATACACACACTCGAAATTTGGTAGGGTAGATTGCACATACGCTTGTTTTGTTTTCGAACCTGTGATGCCATTGTCGGTTACTTCTAACGTCACGTCGAAGACTCCTGTTGAAGCATAGACAACAGTCGGATATTTTTCAGTACTTGATGAAGGGGTTGCACCCGGAAAGCTCCAGAGATATGTAGCGTTTGCAGAAGCCACGCTGTGGTCTACGAAATGTATGGTTTCCCCAGGACAAACATACGTTCCGCGCTCACCGGCAAAGTCGACCAACAAAGAAGAAGCTTCAAATAATGGTGCTTCATACACTCCGAGGTTCCATGTTGCTAAACGCAATTTGTTGTCTCTATAAAAAGGCACAATACGGATCGGCTCTGTCCCTGCGGGAAGTCCACTGCTGTATTCCACCCACTCATTCATACTTGCATTTCTATACAGTACTCTTCCGTGAAGCAATGCAATATAAACCCCTGCATTGATTCCCAATTGAGCACACATAGACCAGATACGATCTGATCCAATGGCTAATGCAGACCAATTCACATAATTGCCACCACCGTCATTGGTATAATAAACCTTTTGAGAATTGTTAGCATTCGTATACCCCAACCAAAATTCTTGTGGACTGTTTCCCAACGTGAACACCATGTTGTTTTGACTCAGCGGCAATGCCACTTGATTCCAGGTTGTGCCGCCATCCGTCGTGCGCCACAACTTCATGGATCCGTTTACACGCTGCTGCGCGAATAGAACGTCGGCATCTGAATAAGACTGCTCTATCCAAATGACATTGTTGGTAGTTGTTGTTCCAAAGGCAAACTGCTCTGACCAAGACTGACCTCCGTTTGTACTCTTATATATTTTGTTCTCCTTGCCCAACCATGCGACATTGTAGTAATGTGAGTCGAAAAGTATTCGTGAACTTTCGTTGAACCAATAGCTTTCATTCGGAAATAAACTCACATTGAATCCAGTAGGATTTCCGGTTAAAGCATCCGGCAGCACCCTTCCGCCAATGTCCGAAAAACTCACTTTGTTTTCGTCGGAATAATTGACATATCCTGTGGCTGCTTCTCCTCCGCCGAGAGCCAAGAAATTGCCTGAACCGTAGGCTTCATAATAACCCATGTTTCCATTGTGGTAGCGACCACCAACCATAATGTCTTCATTCCATCCTTGATCATACCCCCAAAGATTCACAGCCATTATGCCATAGTTCTTCGCATCGAAGGTTTGCATAAAATCAGTCGAAACATTTATACCTCCATCGTTGCTGCACCAAATGGTTTCTGTGGTTGGACTGTCTTTGTATATTCTGAATTCTTGCTGATCTACGTGGTAGTTTGGCAATCCGCCAATGTATCCGGCAACCCCGTCAAACGTGGCTCCTGCGTCTTCCGTTAGCCAAACATTTAATCCGCCAATTAAAACTTTATCTGGATTAATCTGCGAAGCCACCAACGTAGTGTTGTAGTGTATTTGGGTGTAGGTACCATCGTCAGCAGAGAAGTTCATGAGATTCGGATGAACATCTGCGGTATAAGGTGTACCAATTACACCGTGATTGTTCACCCACGACTCTCCACCGTCGTAACTCACGTAAAGGCCTATCCACCCGTTCAATTCCACATTAGTGTTGTACGTTCCGTATCCAGCGAGTGCCACATAAATTCTATTCGGATCAGCCTCTGTTACAGCCATGTGTCCACCCAGTAATTCTACATCTGTAAAGCCTGTATTCTCTGTAAACCAACCGTTGTCATACATCGTAAAATTCAAACCCGTGTCGGTACTTTTATAAAACTTGGCAATTCCAATGCTCGGTTCGAAATGAACAGTATACACAACCGAATAATCATTCGGTTTGAAGGAAACGGTCATGCATTCATTCGGAAGTATTTCAGTCCATGTATCACCTGTGTCTTCAGATCTGTACAATCCTAAATTCGTTGCAGCGAAAACGATATTGGGTTGAAGGGGATGGAAAAGAAATTCCCAAACGTTAATGTTTAATGCCTCGAAGGAAGACCCTCCTGTGATGTTCCAAGTAACTCCTCCGTCTATGGATTTGTAGATTTCGTTGTTTCCACTGAAAAGAACTATGTTCACGTCGGTAGGATGACAACGGACAGCACTCACTCCTCCAACGATTAAATTCTTCGTTGCGAATTCCCATGTAGAACCAGCGTCTATGCTTTTATAAACACCTCCAGACTCTGTCCCGCAGAAGAGAGTGTTGTTATCGACTGGGCTTCTGTCGTGGGTGTAGACATTCGCGTGCTCGCTAATTGGAGTCAAGTTCCCATCAGAAGTAAAATGCACCTTTGGACCGCAGTAATTCCAGATTCCGCTTCCACGATCTTCTGTTTTAGCTATTGCATTTCGGTCTGAAAAGAAACGTGCTTGATTGGTACTTACCCAACGTTTGTAGTATTGTGTGTGGACAGTCTTCTCAAAGGTATGCTCGCTGAAATATTCTTCATATGCTTCCTTAACGACCATAGGATCTGTGCTATCGTCATACATAAGCTTCGCCCACTCAGGCATTTTCGGGTCGTTTTGAAAATTCTTTGCGAAGTGAACTTGCGCATTCACCAACAAGCATTGTGCGGCAAAAACAAAAAGGAGTACGAGTCTTTTCATGGAATAAAAATAGGGAAAATTCATCCGCCCAAAATTTTTGGATCCAAAGTTCTATTCCTCGCTCTGAATGATATTTATAGCATAACACTACTTCATAGAATAGACCCTACCTCTATTTTTTGGATGGGTTTCATTAAGCCAAAATATTTTTACGATTTATCTAAAAAGAAAAGACTCTCAATGGAGAGTCTTTTTATTTCTATTCCAGCATAATCATGCTGATTTAGCAAAAAATATCAAATTTCAAACTCAAAATAATCTCCGGTATTATCATTCATCTCAACAGAAACTCCAATCCCTTCATTATCAAATTGACTAATCTCTGAAGCGTAAAAGACAACAGTATTCATTAAAATAACAATACTCATTTCATCGCAGATGTTGAGGGAATTAGAAAATTCTATTTCTCCCGATTCTAAATCTGGAACACTATCACTATGGTAATCACCCAACTCAGAAAAAGTAACAATTTCATCTTCTGTCTTGTCAACTGCATTGTTTTCAACAAATGCAATAAAGTCATTGAACATTTTCTCTATTTCCACTCCACTCTTTACCAAAGTCTGCTGAAAAAGAAATTCGAACTCATAAGTCTCAATTCTTTTGAGAGCAAAATTTTTGATTTTCTCAAGCTTTTCCGTGATCTCCGCCTTTGAAAAGTTCTCCATTTCGTAATGGATTCCAATCTTAATTGTAGTCTGATGTTCCATGATATTCTAGAATTTATTATTCAGGTCCTTATATGTTTTCAAATATAAAAGTTAACTGCTAGTAATCAAAAAATAATATTCCCTTGCCCTATCCTCCGTTAAACCTTACTTCGCAGACATTTAGATTCTACGAACGCTAATAGAACTATGCTCCCCAATTCTCCCGATCCAAACTTCGATACTGAATAGCTTCAGAGATATGTTCACTTTGAATTTTTTCTGAAGCTGCTATGTCCGCAATCGTGCGAGCAACTTTCAAAATGCGCTCATATGCGCGTGCAGATAATTGAAGTTTGTTCATGGCTAGTTTCAATAACTCAGAACTGGCTTCGTCTAAGGCGCAATGCGACTTCAACTCT
>JBILTL010000121.1:0-6125 GCA_044371535.1 Flavobacteriales bacterium
GGCGAATGTCTGCGACGAATGTTCTCTGAACGAATGCCGTTGGCGAATGTCTTCGACGATATTAATTGCTACTTCTTAATTAGGAACGTCACAGACATTCGCGAAGCATTCGCCCTTCGGGCATTCGTGTTTGCACATCAGTTGCTCCGCAACATTCTTCCCTTTTCTTCCCCTCTCTTAACTTCTCTTACCTGAGAACCATCCTTTCAATTAATCAGTATATTCGCTTCATGAGAAACGTCCGAATAGTACCGCCTGCAACACTTACAGGCATTCGCTTGAAACACCTCAAAGACGCAGCATGCGGAGTGCCCGCTATTACTTCAACCTTTAAACACATTGCCGATGAAATGGGCATGATCAAAGGTTGGAAACTGCTGCAAAAATTAAATCAAAAAGACGGAGTCGATTGCCCAGGTTGCGCTTGGCCAGACCCTACACATAGATCAAAACTCGGAGAATACTGCGAGAACGGTGCAAAGGCCATTGCCGAAGAAGCAACCGAAAAACGATGCACTCCCGATTTCTTCGCGAAACATTCCGTGGAAGAAATGAGCGAATGGAGCGATTATATCATTGGAAAAAGCGGACGCATAACAAACCCCATGTTCCTTGAAAAAGGAAGCAGCAAATACAAACCTGTTTCTTGGGATTTCGCCTTTAGTCGCATTGCGCAAGAGCTTGACAATTGCACCACTCCAGACGAAGCGGTATTCTACACTTCAGGAAGAACAGGAAACGAAGCAGCTTTTTTGTATCAACTCTTCGTTCGAAAATTCGGAACCAACAACCTCCCAGATTGCAGTAACCTTTGTCATGAAAGTTCCGGACGTGCACTTTTCGAGGCCATCGGAATTGGAAAGGGAACAGTTAAATTGGAAGACTTATACATTGCAGATGCCATTTTGGTAATCGGACAAAACCCAGGAACCAATCATCCGCGTATGATGGCTGCGCTTTCAAAGTGCAAAGCCAACGGAGGAAAGATCATACACATCAATCCACTTCCGGAAGTGGGTACAACGAAGTTCATTGACCCGCAAAGCCCGATTGAAATTCTAAAAGGAGGAACGCAACTTGCAGATCATTTCCTGCAAGTGAGAGTGGGCGGTGACCATGCCTTGTTAAAGATGATTGGACATTATCTGAAAACACTGGAACAAGAAGTTGGAGGTGTGCTCGATCAGAATTTTATTGAAGAAAAGACAGAGGGATTCATCAAGTACTGGAACAGTCTCGACGAAGTGAATCTCGACGAGTGTTCTGAAATCAGCGGTATACCGAAGGCAAAAGCTTTCGAAATTGCGGAACTCATTTCCAAAAAGAAAAATATTATTTCGTGCTGGGCAATGGGGCTTACCCAACAGAAAAAGGCCGTTGCTATTATTCAAGAAGTCGTAAACATACATTTGGCTTTAGGGGCTATCGGAAAACCAGGAGCGGGACTCTGTCCCGTTCGCGGACATTCGAATGTGCAAGGCGATAGAACCATGGGTATTGCAGAAAAACCTTGGGAATCTTTTTCGTTGGCACTTGAGAACAGATATAATTTCAATGCTCCAAGACATCACGGTTATGATGCCGTTGAAGCCATTCAGGCCATGTCTGACGATAAGGTGAAAATCTTTATAGGAATGGGAGGGAACTTCGTTTCTGCAACGCCTGACAGTGTATTCACAGGAAAGGCAATGCAACGTGTGGCTCTAACCGTTCATGTTTCCACTAAGCTTAATCGTTCGCATTTGGTAACGGGTGAAGAAGCTTTGATACTTCCGAGTTTAGGAAGAACTGAAATTGATATACAAGAAGGCGGAGAACAATTCGTGACCGTTGAAAATTCCATGGGAATCGTGCACCGTTCTCGTGGCACCATTCAACCTGCTTCAGAATTCTGTATGAGTGAACCTGCAATCGTTTGCGAAATTGGAAATGCTTGCAAAAAGACTTCTGACTTGCCTTGGAAAAAATGGAGAACCAATTACGATTTAATACGTGATGAGATTGAAGCCATTATTCCTGGATTCAATAATTTCAATGAACGTGTTCGAGGCGCAGACGGATTCTATCTTCCAAACGGACCGCGTGAAGGCAGATTCACCACACCTTCGGGAAAAGCACATTTCAACACAGAGCCTCTTCAGCACATAGAAATTCCAACGGGACATTATGTGCTCATGACCATTCGTACACACGATCAATTCAACACAACGGTTTATGGTCTGGACGATCGCTACCGTGGAGTAGAGAACGAACGTCGCGTGTTAATGATGAATGAAGAAGATATTCTTGCGGCTGGATTTCAACACAAAGAATTGGTGAATATTATTTCGGTGCATGAAGAGGTAGAGCGCAAAGCAATTAAGTTTCACATTATTCCGTACGATATTCCGAAAGGATGCGTAGGGACTTATTTTCCGGAAACGAATTGCTTGGTTCCATTGCATCACACTGCCGATAGAAGCAATACGCCAATCAGCAAATTCTTAATTGTTCGGTTCGAAAAATACAACGGAGAGGAGGGATGATTTCAAAAGTTTTGTGGTTTCCAATTAATATCCTTCAGCTTTTATTGTTAATGGTTTGGACCATTTTCTGTGGCATTTTCGGGATGGTATTCGCACTTTCAACCAACCCTACGTACTCGCACAGAATAATGGGTTACTACATTTTTTCGCCTATGACTTTGGCCATTTCTATGGTGCGCGTGAAGGCGAAGGGACTGGAAAATATTTTAGACGAACCTGCTATATATGCGGCCAATCATGCTTCGCAATTAGATATACCCATTATCTGCACACGCATTAATCGCCCTTTGTTTTTTATTGGAAAAGTTGAGCTGAAAAAGATTCCGATTTTAAGTCAGTACATGAAAATTGTAGGAATGATTTTCGTTGATCGGAAAAACAGAGAACGTGCTATGGCCAGCATGCGAACTGCCATTCAAGACATTCAAGGAGGGAAAAGTATTGCAGCATTTCCTGAAGGCACACGAACGAAAACAGGAGAACTCTTGCCTTTCAAAAAGGGTGTTTTTACCATTGCGAAGGAAGGGAGAATTCCAATCGTTCCCATCGCTGTAATCGGAAGTGCAAAAGCTCTGGCCAGCGGTAGTTTTTTTCTTCGTCCAGCAACCGTTGAAATTAGAATCTTACCCGCTTTGAAAGGCGATGATTTTTTCAATATGAGCATTGAAGAAATGGCGAATCATACGCGCAATCTTATTCAACAAGAAATAGAAAAAAGTTAGAAAGGAAATCCCAACCCTAAGTTCAATACGGGTTGAAGTTTGAATGTGCTAGGAGCATTATTCACGTTGGAAAGAAAAGCGTTGTACTCATCTTTTCCTTGCCACAACCATTTTTCACCGTCGATTTTCAAAGGATCTCTCAATGGAATTCCTACGTCCATTCGAACAATAAAGAAGTCGAAATCTAAACGCAATCCGGCTCCTGCTCCAATAGCAAACTCTTTGTGAAATCGATTTTTATCAAACTCTGCCCCTGGACGGCTATTGTCCACATTCGCTAACCAAATATTTCCGGCATCTACGAAGAATGCAGCTTGGAACATATGCGTAATCTTAAATCTATATTCCGCATTGAATTCGAGTTTAATGTCACCAATGTTATTGAAAGAACGGACAAGAGTTGTGTCACGAAAACTTCCTGGCCCGAGGGTTCTTGCTTGCCATGCACGCAGACCGTTCGCACCACCGCTGAAATAACTTTTTTCGAAAGGAAGTGAAGGCAGA
Source organism: Flavobacteriales bacterium (assembly GCA_044371535.1). Taxonomy (GTDB): domain Bacteria; phylum Bacteroidota; class Bacteroidia; order Flavobacteriales_D; family Sanyastnellaceae; genus CAIZGX01. The sequence continues at coordinate 3,752 of JBILTL010000121.1, forward strand.
TTTTTAAGTGGGATTCCTACACCGATGAATGCACGGAAAGCGAATTTGTTGCGATCGTCAGATTGCGTGAAGTACCGCACATCGTGATCAGACTTAACGTATTGGGCAAATCGAATGTTGTTGATTTCATAGCTGCCCAAAGAATCTGTAGAGACGTTGGGTAAACGTTGGTAAACAGCACGAAGTAAGTTTCCAGCACCTTCAATAATGTTACCGCGGTAATAGAATGAACGCGGCTGATTACCGTCTTTTTGCGTGTTTACAGTAAAACCTAATCGTGATGCAAGAATCAAATGGTCTTGATAACTGTTCGCTAAATAGCTATCGTTCAAAGATCCCAACCATTGATCGAATGCAGGTGAGCGATCTATTTTAATAACACTTAATTCAGCCCATTCAATGTCGAAAGAAGAAACTGTTTCTGGATTTTCAATGAAGGTCCAACCGAAACTCACTTGTGAAAGTGTTCGCGTGTAATCGGGTCTGCGTTGATAGTTTAATCCAGCATGAAGCGTGGTTTTCGGGTCGTTACTTCGACTGGTCTTTGCAAGATCCCTTGGAAACAAACGAGGTGAAACCAAATTCAATTCAGGTCCAATCTCAAACGTGTTCAATTGAAAAGCGCGTTGCACAATTTGGTCTCCTGTGCTTGTTGAAGCTGATCCTCCACCCAAGACTTGCGATGCTTCAGCACCGACAACGGTCTTAAATTCAAACGACTCTGCGCCACGAAATACATTGCGATGCTTGTAAATGAAGTTGCCGTAAATACCCATGTTACCCGCTCTATTGGTAACACGCGGATCGAAACTCAATGCTTGTTTTTTATTTGGAGCCAAGAGCACTTTAACGTCCAACAGTGCTTGTCCAGTCTTCGCGTCGTTTCTTGGTGAAAGTTGAATGTTCACGGTTTTAAAGACACCCAATTGCGTGAAGCGTTTGTATGTCTCATCTAAATAACGCTGCTGATAAAGCTGTGTTTCTTTTACTTCAACGCGTCTATCGAGAATGACTGGTTTTACACAAGACAACCCATTACTGAATATATCCAAACCTTTGTACTCAATGGTATCAGTCGGTATCTCATTTGGATTTAATGGGTCGAAGGATGTGTTGAATGAAATGTTACCGATGTAAAATTTACGGTGTGGCAACGTTTTTCCTGTGAAGTTTCCATAGCCATCAAGGGCCTTTTGATTCAACACCGTAAGTTTAACATTTACTTCTTTCGGTGAGGTTACGGTGTCTAGTTGATAGATAATGTAATCAGGAATGAATTCGTAAAATCCTTCATTGGCCAGGAGTAGCGTAATTCGACTACGCTCGGCGTCTAGATTTTCTACACGAAAGCGTTCGCCTGATTTTACTAAACTCTTTTCTTTGAGTTTAGGGAGTTGCTTCTGAATATTAGCATCCTCAGTGCTCCATTCAACATTTTTTATCGTGTAGAGATCTTTCAGTTCGACATGGTAAACGACATTGCTTTTTTTACCTGCCTTCCAAAAAAAACTCTTCTCGGAATTAATTACACTTTCACCTTTTACTTCAGCATTAAAGTATCCGTTTTTGCGCAAGTAAATTTCCATTTGTCGCGCACCTTTATTCATCAACACAGTGTCTAACAACACAGGCGGTTCGCCAACGGTATAGGCCAACCAAGGCCACAATCCGTTACACTTCTTAGGGTCTTTGTGCTTTTTGTTTTTGCGCGTTTCTTTGTCGTAGCGCTTCTTATTTATTCTCGCACAACGCTTATCAATGCGCAACAGCGAACGCTCTAAGAAAATATTTGGAACAAACGTATTCAAACGCATATTCAATCGAAACATCAAAGTCTTTCGATTGGGTTTAAGCTTAGTCAAATACAAGAGCTCGTCGGCGCTTACATCGGTAACCGTAAGTAAGTCGTTCTTATATCCAATGAAATCGACCTTGTGATCTTCGAAGTAAATTTCGCCCTCGCCTAAATTGTTTTGAATGGTGCAAGAAGAATAGGCAATAGCAATTAATCCACAAATAAGAATTTGCGTTAACCTGCTTTTCTGAAAAATCTTCTTTTGCATCATTTCTACAAATATCTATCGCATCTTTGTATAAATAAAATTTAATGTCCATTTCCAAGAACGAAATCAAACTAATTCGCTCGTTGCAACAGAAGAAATTCAGAATGCAGGAGCAATTGTTCGTTGTGGAAGGAAGAAAGGCGGTAGAGGAAGCGTTAGGCTTTGAGTCTAGTGTTGTGAAGGTATTTACTACGGACGAAGATTTTTCTTTGAAATTTCGCATTCCGCTTATTCATCAGCGTGACATGGAGCAGATTTCAAGTTTGACTCAACCGCCCGGATATTTGGCTGTTTTGAAACAGAAGAACTAT